>CAYUZL010000210.1:0-2815 GCA_964449725.1 uncultured Alteromonas sp.
AAGATTGGTGCGTGGGAGCGTCAGAAGTTGAAAAGGAACAGAATACAAGATGCCCCAGAATATGGTAAAGCCATTTGGTAAATTATATGAAAATCAAAAAATCCAAAGGTTTTTTTTAACCGGTCGGGGTGGCAAGATTTAAGATAAACGGCATGGGAGGTGGTACGGGTATCGAGCATCAAAGGCCGCGTTGAACATGATAATGAAAACCGCAAGCATCGAATATCGTCGACGTACAAAGCATACTGCTTTTGTTAGTTATCACCCTGGCACTGTTGATTCAGACTTATCCAAGCCATTTCAAGCCAATGTTAAACCCGAAAAGTTGTTCACCGCAGAGTATACCGCGGCTCGCTTATGCACTATTTTGACTGAAATAAATGTAGAAGAAGGCCCTTATTTTCTGGATTGGGACAATAAACCCGTTTCTTGGTAGTAGATGAAAAGGGTTTGAGGTTTTAATCAAAATAAGCAACGCCATTTAAGATCATATACGGCATTGGAAGCTTAGCTTCATGCATTCCATCAGTCGTAAGCGGCCATAGAGGAAACTGATAGCGTTGGCTATGAAACTCATCATCTTTTGACGAGTTAATACCACAGATAGGCGTGATAATAGCGGCGCTGGACGGTATGGATTATTCCCCATTTAGGTTAAATACATTGCATCGATAAACTGTTTATTAAATTCTGAATTCACCCAAAAAAATCCTGTTAAAGTTATCCTTGTCCCATAACAACACTTTTCGGACATTTGTCGTATTTCACGCAGTTGATAAACACGACACAAGCCCGAAATGCTTGCTATACGTACGATGAAGCAATATATTAAATTTATTAAAAAGTTTTATACCGACCTAAATGACAGAATTGTTATCCACAGGTAGGTGTATAATAAATTGTTAAATTTCAAGGAAACATCGTGCAAGAGTCACGGAAGCTAGAAGACTATCTGATAGAAAGACCTAAACCAAAAGGTATAGATGTCCTGTGCGGTTTGAAGCATTTCGCGATCATTACTTACGCAGTGCCTTCTGAAAGATTTCAAGATATATTTCCTGAGCGGTTTAGATTAGACACAGTTGAAATATATGGTCAAGAAATGGGACTTATATCGGTAGTTCCATTCATTGATGTTGACTTCACTTCAGCTGTATTCCCGTTCCCTAAATTTACAATGGGGCAAACAAATTACCGGATATATATTATTGATACTGAAACGGGTGAGCGTTGTGTATGGTTCCTTGGCACTACTCTAGATTCTTGGACACTAGCGGTACCAAGATACCTTTGGAATCTTCCTTGGTATGCTGGAAAAGTTAGTTTTGACTGTACCCGAAACGAAGTAAACGGCTTGTACGAAAAATACAGTATGGAAACGGTATCTGAATGGGCCGAAGCTTCAGTTGATTTGGTTCAATCTGAATCTGACTTACTAGAATTTCCTGGCTTTCCCGATGTAGAGTCTGCCTTGGTCTATCTAACGCATCCGTTAGCTGGATTTTATCATCGAAGGGATAATAAACTAGGTACATATCGAGTGTGGCATAAAGAGCTTGATGTTAAGCCAGCAAAGCTAAAGTCAGCGAAGTTCAAGCTTTTATCTGAACTTGGTATTGTTAACGATGCAGAGCAAAATACTCCCTATAGTGTGTTAATCGAGCCGAGAAATGAATTTACCATATACTTACCACCTACCATTGTTGGGTAAAAATTTAACAAGGCGCTCAAGCAAGGACGCAGCAAAGCTGCGCCGCTTAGCTTTGCGTTATATAACTTGGATAAATGGAGAAGGGTTAATAATGAAAAACCTAATATTAGTATTAACGTTGTTTGCGTCATTTTCGAATGCAAATGCCGCAGAGGTTGAAATCTCTACTTTTCAGCTTTGGTCAACGACCAGAGGCTCGAACATTATACGAGTAATACCTACAAATTCTGGCACCCTGTCAAATCCAGGAAATTGCACTACCTTAGATAGCTATATGGTCAGAAGAAGTTTAACTGAAGAAGAAAAGTCTAGAATGTACAGTTCATTGTTGGCAGCCAAAATGGCAGGTATTTCTGTCAGTCTAGAAATTAACGGTTGCGAGGAAAATCGACCTGCCATAAGGGATGTTATATTGCAATAAACTCGGTAGCGTTATATAACAAAAAGCTCAATCGGACACAAACTCGTTGGCTGCTTCGCAATTATAGCCAACAAGTTTGTTCCGTTTAGCTTAACCGTTATAGCTAAAGTAATATGAAGAAATTAATTTACATCAAAGTGTATAAAGGTTTTATAGAAGCGAGAACTGTAGGTGAAAACAATGAAAAGCAGTTTCGTTCGGAGGGCTTGAACCATCCAAGGTCTTTAGCTGGAAAATTTATAGAAGTAGAATCTACTTTTAGAGAAGCAATATCTTCTCAACCTAAAGTCTTATTTGGCCTTGTAAAGCCGAAAGTCTTGGTGCACCTTGTTCCAGAAGCAGAAGGAGGTTACACGGATTTGGAACTACGTTTTTTCAGAGAAGCAGCTCTAGGTGGCGGTGCTTCCGAAATATACCTACTGGATAATAAGCTTTCACCTCAACCGGATAATGAGTTGAACGATGTCAAGAAATGGCTATAACAAAGCAAGCCAAAATCGCACCTTCGGTGCTGGACTCGCTATCGCTCGCCTTTGCTTGCGGCGTTAGGTTTCATGGAAGTATTCAGCCCTGTAACACGAAAAGCGGTTTTAGCGACTATAATCGCACCATTGGCTGTGGTCCCCGCTATTCTTTTCTCGTTTGCAATTACTTCTATTTTCAATTCAAATTTTGTTGCATCG
>CAYUZL010000211.1:0-6492 GCA_964449725.1 uncultured Alteromonas sp.
GCTCAGCATTACGTGAAGATCCCGATGTGGTTCTGGTGGGTGAATTACGTGATTTAGAGACCATTCGATTAGCAATTTCAGCTGCAGAAACAGGACACTTAGTGTTCGGCACCTTGCACACTAACTCTGCGCCAAAAACCATTGACCGTATTATTGACGTATTTCCCGCAGCAGAAAAAGGCATGATCCGTTCTATGTTATCGGAATCTCTTCGCGCGGTTATTTCTCAAACTTTGCTGAAAAAGCAAGGTGGCGGGCGAGTTGCGGCACATGAAATTATGGTGGGGATACCCGCTATTCGTAACTTAATTCGCGAAGACAAAGTGCCACAAATGTATTCAGTTATTCAAACTGGCCAATCTCATGGTATGCAAACTATGGATCAATGCTTACAACGATTAGTGGGTATGGGAGTTATTTCTAGGCAAGATGCATTAGAAAAATGTGTTAACAAACAAACGTTTGGTATGTAGGAGCAATACATGAACCTGAATGAATGCCTGGAATATATGGTTAACCAAGGTGCCTCAGATTTATTTGTGACGGCAAACTACCCAGTAAGTGCAAAAGTAGATGGCACAATTACGCCTTTTAACGATGCGGTATTGTCCGATGAACAAGCGTTAGCACTTGTTCATGAAGCCATGACGGAAAGCCAAAAAGAAGAATTTAGAACCAGTCGAGAGTGTAATTTTGCCATTGCAAGAGACGGTGTTGGGCGTTTCCGTTGCAGTGCATTTTGGCAGCGTGATTTGGCGGGCATGGTTGTAAGACGAATTGTTTCACAAATCCCCAAAGCTGAAGATTTAGGGCTTCCGCCTGTGTTGAAAGACATAATTATGGCGAAGCGAGGCTTGGTGTTGTTCGTTGGAGGAACCGGTACAGGTAAATCCACCTCTCTTGCGGCACTCATTGGACACAGAAACGAGCATTCAAAAGGGCATATTCTAACCATAGAAGACCCTATCGAATTTGTTCACGAGCACAATAATTGTGTTATTACCCAACGAGAAGTCGGGCTAGACACGCAAACTTTTGATGACGCTCTAAAAAGCTCTTTGCGCCAAGCGCCAGACGTGATTTTGATTGGTGAAATTCGCTCCATGGAAACGATGGAATACGCAATGTCTTTTGCCGATACTGGGCATTTGTGTGTTGCTACACTCCACGCCAACAATGCGAACCAAGCTATAGAGCGTATTATGCACTTGGCTCCAAAAGATTTGCATGACAAGTTGCGCTTTGATTTAAGTTTAAATATCCGCGCTATTGTTGCTCAGCAGTTAGTTCCTACAACCGATGGAAAAGGACGCGTCGCGGCAATTGAAATCCTACTTAATTCTCCACTGATTGGCGATATGATCCGTCGAAATGACATGGGTGAATTAAAAGAAGCCATGAAAAAAGGCAAAGAAATGGGTATGCAAACCTTTGATATGGCGCTGTATGAGCTATACAAAGAAGGGCGTATCGATTTAGAACAAGCCTTACATCACGCTGATTCGCCCAACGACTTGCGTTTGATGATAAAACTGGATTCAAGGGAAGGGGATAGTCTTGGCACCTTGTCGAATGTTTCTATCGATATGGACTAGTCTGTAGTGAAAAAACTGTACGTCAGTAATGATTGGTTTTCAATTCAGCAAGTGGCACAGTTGCTTGAAGCTCATCGGATCCCTTTTATGGTTAAAAATGAGTTTTCATCCGGTGCCATGGGAGAATTGTCACCCTTTGACGTACAGCCAGAAATTTGGTTAATTGATGATGATTGGTTTGCACGAGCGAACTCACTTGTGGAGGATTTAAAGCAGGTTGCAGCGAATAGCCAAGATTGGACCTGTAACAAGTGCACTGAAGATAATGATGCCGCCTTCGAAGTGTGTTGGCAATGTGGAGAAGTCAGCCCTGACACTGAGTGAATCAGGGCTAGTATAAATTAGCCAACCATAGGTACATATGCTTTCAAACTTTCAGGTAATCTGTGTGTCAGTGATTTGCGCGCAGTATGCCAAAACGCCGATAAAAGTAATAATGCTGACCCCATTACAATGCCCGTCAATGCAAAGCCATAACCAATACTGCCAAAGTTATTAAAAATAGCTGTAAGGGCATAAACGACGTAAATTAATGATGACACCATAAATGCTCTGCGATCGATGATAAGGGATATCATGGTCATTAGCAGGTAAAGTACTACAACCAAGCTCATAATCAATACACTTTCGTTGCCACCTAACACGCCGAACATAGAAAATACGGGATGAATAATGAGTGGTGCAGAAGCGAGGTGCAACCAAAAAGCCACGTCAGATCGTGAGGTTGTTCGAGAAGTATCTGATGCATCCCAATACATAGCCAATGTAAAGGAAATAACACCACTAACAAAAAGTAGCAAAAACAGCACATGATTAAGTATTGGAAAGGTAAACATTAAGGCTGAGAGTACTAATGCCAAAGCGGCTAGGGTTCCTGCCGCAATGGTAATCGGCACATGAAATCTACGCCAATGTGCATAAGCTGCAATAGCCGCAGCACCTGAAGCGAGTACTAATTTTAAGGATTCTGGGTTTAGGGGGACTGAGTGCTCTATAGAGGGCATGAACAATGCAAATACACCACCTACAAATGTGGCCATCAATACAATCGCAGGCAAGGCCATTTTTTTTCGCAGCACAAAAAACTCTGCTAAGCCCCAAGAAATTGCAATAAAGCTCACGTAACCTAATGTTTCGTTAATAGGCTTTAAAACGAATAATGATGAAAACAATAACAGGCAACATGCAATGACGACAAAAATGTCATTAAAGCTTGCGACAAGTCGAATGTTCTCTTCGTCTACAATAGGAGAATATTTCTGTGCAGCCATAGAGTCTCTAAACTCAATGACAGCGTTTTCACTGAAAATACCTTGCTCGACGGCTAAATTTAAATCTTCATCGGTATACATGAACAATAGATCCCTTGTGACCTAGCAACTGTGAATAAATAATAAGCGTCTTTTAAACGAAGAGGTCAATTTAATTGTAAAAAATCGTGAATATTGGGTTGTTGATGCGTTTTATCGCAAACATAAATGCCAACCTCAATAAACCGTGTATCCTTTGATGTTTTGCAGTTGGCTTGTTTCTAACTGTAGCAAACAAAGTATTTTTTCCTATAAAGAGTAAATAGTATGAGCCGCCATTTTGATAAAGCCGAAGGACTATGTGAAAACAAAGATTCGGCGACCCAAGGGTATGTATTTAATCAAACTATGCTGCGTATTGCAGATCCTAAACGTTCATTGGATTTTTATACTCGAATCATGGGTATGACGCTGTTAAAGCGTTTAGATTTTAGTGAAATGAAATTCAGTCTGTATTTTTTAAGCACAGGGGAAGATTTTTCAGATATAAGTAAAGATGATGGGACTCGCGTAGCGCAAACCTTTGGTCGTCCCGCTATGCTGGAATTAACTCATAATTGGGGTGATACAGCAGAAACAATGCAGTACCACAATGGTAATAGCGAACCCAAAGGGTTTGGTCATATTGGTTTCCATGTCCCCGATATTGATAGTGCGAGCGAGCGTTTTGAATCTTTACAGGTACCTTTTCACAAACGGCCTAATGATGGCGGTATGAAAGGCATTGCGTTTATTAAAGACCCAGATGGATATTGGGTTGAAATTTATAATGCAGCACAGGTTAACGATATTTGTGGACCGCACTTAAAGTAGAATCGAACAAGAACAAGAGAGCTCAATTTGCTTCTCTTGTTCTTGAAAGTTTTGTTTAACCTAGAGGGCCATGAATGATAGTTTGGCGTAAGCCTTCTATAATGTTTTCACCTTTTTCTGTGCGAAGTTCATCGTACCAAGCTTGGGTGGCTTTCGGGTCTTTAGCATGGGTAACATCACAGCGTTTTCTTGCTTTTAACACAAGGTCTTTAGCGCGAAGGTGACGTTTTTCTTCGTAGCTTTTCAGGGCTCGTCTCATGTCATCATGAGTCGCGTGACCTTGCTCTGCAAAACATTTTCCTAACACCACAGAATCTTCCATGGCTGAGCAGCCACCTTGGCCAATATCCGGTGTTGTACTGTGAGCGGAATCACCTAACAGTGCAATATTGCCTTTAACAAAGGTATCGAAAGGTTCAATGTCATGAATTTCTACGCGGTTAGTTGTTTGTGGGTCTATCGCGTCAATCAGGGTTTGTACGGGGGCTGCCCAACCTTCAAAATAAGATTTTAAATTAGAGACCACAGTGCTTCTGTCTTCACCTAAGCCTTTCTCTAATGGTACGTCAAAAAAGAAATAAAATTGTCCACCAGCAATAGGCATAACAGACACTCGTTTGCCATCGCCCACATAGGTAGTCCATTGCTCGGCTGGGGCAATGGTTTCGTCGATATTCACTAAGCCGTTCCAGTTCACGTACCCTGCATAGCGACGTTCGGCCTTGTAACCAATGACGTGCTCCCGAGCAACAGAATGAGTACCATCCGCGGCAATCATAAAATCACCTGTTGCAGATGTGCCATCGACAAAATGAGCAGTAACCGACGCGTCTGTTTGTTCTACCCGTGAGATACGTTTATCGAATTGGATTTTATCTTTACCCCAATGAGCGATCATCTGACTTTGCAATTTCGCTCTAGACACTGGGCAAGGGCGCTCTTTGACTGCTTCAACCAAGGGAGCAAGGCTGAACTGGGTCATCACTTGGCCGTTAAAACCGTCGCAATAGGCTAAATTATTCATTGGCCCACCTAGTTCATCCATAATATGACCCATACCAAGGTGGTTCATACACTTTACGCCGTTTGGCCAAATGGATAGTGCAGCGCCCACCGGTTTTATTTCTTTTACGGCTTCGAATATTTCACAGCTAATACCTTGCTTTTTTAATGCAACTGCTGCTGACAGGCCGCCAATACCTGCACCAATTATAAGTGCCTTCATCTTTCTGTCTCACTGTTCTAGTTTTTAGATTTCGTTATTTGATAATGCTTTTCGCTTTCAATATACCACAAAAAATTAAATCACTAAGTGTCGTTCTTTTTCTCGATACAATTGTTTTGAGAGTTAAAAAAATCTGAATAGCGGATAATTACATGGTGTTTCCGCTACATCTGCACCAATTCTGCACACTTACTCGCTATGCTCTTTATTACTCAATAACGTTAATGTAAGCAAAGCAAGTTAAGCAGGGGCTGAACATGAATAAAGTTAATAAAGTCGGTTGGAATAAAGTAAATATGGCGATTTCGCTCGCTGCTTTTACATTGTTATCAGCTTGCGGTGGAAGTGATAGCGATAGTAGCAATGACGTGGAAACTGAAGTAAACCAAGTTCCCACTGTGAGCGCGGGGGAAGATTTAACAGTAGATGAAAACACCAGTGTTACTTTAGCCGGAAGTGCGAGCGATTCAGATGGCACTATTTCAAGTTATGCGTGGACACAGAGCAGTGGCACAAGTGTTACTTTAGATAGCACAACATCAGATTCTGTTTCGTTCACTGCGCCTGATGTGGATAGCGATGAAACTCTTGTATTTACATTGACAGTGACAGACGACGCCGGTGATAGCAGTAGTGATTCAGTCAGTGTTACAGTAACGGACTTAGATTCAGATGTGTCTGCACCGACGGCAAACGCCGGTACAGACCAAGTTATTATTGTTAACAGTACGGTGACCTTGAATGGTGAGCAAAGTACGAGTGGTGGTGAAGATACGCTAACTTATTTGTGGAGCTTCATCGAGATGCCCACAGGGAGCAGCGCGAGTCTATCTGACACCACCGCAGAAATGCCTGAATTTGTAGCTGACGTTGTGGGTACGTATACAATAGAATTGGTGGTTGACAATGGCGTTGTCTCAAGTGACGCTGATAGTGTGCAAGTCACAGTGCAAGAGCAAGCAACGGGGACTGTGACAACCGATGGCATTTTGTGTGACTACGATTACAACGAATTTAACGATTCAGCGTCAGTTCAATTAACCAGTTCTGCTCAATGGAGCTGTGTTGACGGTGAGCGAGTGCTAGTTGCAAACGGTATTCCTGACCACGAAGTTGGCGAATTTCCTAACAGCGGTAACCCCAACACCATTTCAGAACAAAGTGTTTCTGCTAATTACACATTAACCCCAGAAGAAACCGGTACAGCCAGTGAATTAGGTGGTCCACGAGGCCCAACTGGTTATGTATTGAATGGCGTAAAAATCGATGCTAGTACCGCTGGAAGTTGTGAAGACTTAGGTGAAAATTGTAGCTTAGTTGATAACAGTGGAAGTTGGAATATTGAAGCGCTGGGACACTCCAGTTTTGATTTTGGTACCGACGACAACAATGCCCATGTTCAACCTGAAGGTACTTATCATTACCACGGTATGCCAGAAGGTTTTATTACTTTACAAGGCGGTAGTAGTGAAACCATTACCTTGATTGGCTGGGCTGCTGACGGTTTCCCAATTTATGCGCGTTATGGATATAGCGAAGCAAACAATCC
>CAYUZL010000212.1:0-10762 GCA_964449725.1 uncultured Alteromonas sp.
GGCATAGGCTCTATACGTGAAATCGTTATGGGCAACTAGATCGTGTTTAAATAGAATTTTTCCCGTTATCGCATTTACGACATATGAATAGAATGTACTGTCTACGCTATTTTCATCCGCAATGGATACTTCTACATAGTAGGCGGCTACTAAACCGTTGTTATCGTCAAAGTAGACTTTTTTGGCTCTAGGCTTAGTATCGAAAACCATGCTCGAAACAGATGAGCTAGCCTCGAAGACATCGTATCCATTTGCAGCACCACTAGGGGTTAACTGAACATTTACCTGTCCGCTAGACATGTCAGATACCGCTGCACTAATCGCACTCGATGCTTGACCAAAGTTAAAATCAGGCGCAATTTGCCCCTGAGGTAACAAGTTTTGTGAAAAGAAACCTGAACCAGCAACTAAACTGTATTCCGCATCTAGCATTACGTTGTATTCACGATTAAATACTTCTACACCTGCTATCTCTTGATGATATTTAGCAATTCGACTGCCTTTGCCCAGATCGTGCATATACATCAACTTTGCCGTTACAGCATTACCTTTCGTAGGGCTAACTCCGGTAAGTTCGTTTAAATAGAAATCGGCAGCGACTTGCATTTTTGACTCTTCTGCAACACCTGAAAGAGATGGCTTAGCCATTCCTTCTGGCGCCCATGCAAAAGTCGTTTTGCCAAGCTTACTGTCGAAATGGCTTTTCATTCCCGATGCAGTCTGCTTAGAAGCCATAGCTTTTTGAAAGTTAACATCGAAACTACTTGAAGAAGATGTCTTAGTGATAGCCCCAGCGTTATTATTTATATAGTTTGTTGGTGCTGCGTTGGCGCCTACGCTGGCAAGCGAGAATGCAATTGCTGTCGATAAAAGAGTTGGTTTTGGATTAAACATCATGTTTCCTTTGAATTAGTATATTTATGAGAATCATTTACTGACTATTATTGTTATTCTGAGTCGATGTAATACACGTGAAGATTTTCGATTCTCTACTTTAGATAAAACAAATTTGACTGTTTCCGCAAGAGATCGCTTAATATTAGAAATAACGATTCAACGCCATATTCGGTAAGTGTGTAAAGAAATGATTCCATTTAATGTGTTAAAAACCACCAATTGTTTTGTGTTGGCAATTGGAATAATAAGTGCTTTTTCCGCTTGTCATTCAGATGATTCGTTGACTGAGGAAAGTTATTTAGAAGAAAATAAAATTGAACAAGAAAACCCTCCTTTGTCAATTAATTCATTACCTGTAGCACCGGTGACGTTTTTAGTTGGAGGCGAAAAATTCATAAGTTATTCATCACCTTTAATGAAAGGAAGTAAAGTTACAAATACCCTGAATCAAGTAGAAGCCTATGTCACAGGTAATATAATTTTTATACAAAAAAATAATTTACAAAATCCTTTTAAATCAGAACGTTATAACATAACAAAACTAGGCGGCAACCTATTTTCGTTGTCTGTTAAAGATGATTCGAATTTATTTGAAACCTATAAAAAGTTACTTGATAGTGACGAACTAGAAGACGTAGAAATAGAAATTAAGTATAAGGGTATCCATCAAGATCAAGTCCCACAAAGCTAATTGAAAATCTTGGCTAATGTGTAAATATTTGCACTGAGTGTTATCAATCGCTAGAGTTTGCGCGAAATTAAAATCAGTTTAAGGCAGAGTTCTGTTTGTTAAGTTATCAGCATCGCTATCACGTCGGCAATCACGGAGACGTGTTAAAACATTTATCATGGGTATCTGTTATTCAATACTTAAATGAGAAAGATAAACCTTATGCATTGATCGACAGCCATGCCGGTGAAGGGGTGTATCATCGAGAGTTAAATGAAGCTCATGAAAGTAACCAGGGCGTAGACTTACTTAACTCAGTTAGTACAGCTTTAGATGATGTGTCTACTTATCTGTCTATTTTAGATAAATTCAAAAATGATAATCTGCTGCCAGGTTCTCCAGCTGTCGCAGCTGAGCTCATGCGCGAATACGATGAAATGCATTGTATAGAACTCCACCCTCAGGCTAATCAGCAATTAAAAGGTTTTATCAAAGCATCGAACATGAGTATTTCTTGCCATAAAAGAGATGCTTTTGAAGGCTTAAAAGCGCTAGTTCCACCAAAGTTAAAACGAGGAGCGGTGCTTATTGATCCGCCCTATGAGCAAATACAAGAATATCAGTTGGTTAAAGAAGCCATAACAGAAGTCATCAAGCGTTGGCCTAGTGGTCAATTACTTGTGTGGATTCCTCTTTTAGGTAAACGCTCTCCTAAGAAAGCCAAAGCCGCTGATGCGCTTATTCATACTTTACAGCAGCTTAAAACCGATAAGTGTGATGTTGTGACGTGTAAATTGTCGACCAATGATAAATCTGCACAAGAAGGAATGTATGGTTCTGCATTGATTGCAATTAATGCAAGTTGGAAATTTAAAGACTCCATGTCTAAGTCTTTGTGTTGTGTGTCGGACCTTATGGGGTCTTTATATACTTGGTCTGTAGAGTAATAAGGAGGAATTAATGAGTCTAAGTAACGGTATTACACTGACTAATTTATTTAGTTTAGAACAAGTAGAAGAACCGCGTTATCAAGGTCAAAGTTGGAATTTGGGGTTTAGAGCATTATTCGGTGGACAAGTACTTGGCCAAGCCCTAATGGCAGCCATTAAAACTATTGATACATCGAGACATTGTCACTCATTCCACAGCTATTTTTTATTGCCTGGCGACCCATCTAAGCCGGTGATCTATGACGTAGAAAATATTAGAGACGGCAACAGTTTTTCGGTCCGAAGAATAAAAGCAATTCAAAACGAGCGTACTATTTTCTATATGACGGCGTCCTTTCAAATAGAAGAAAATGGGCTTGAGCATCAGCATGCGGTTCCACCTACAGACATCCCTTTGCCTGAAACTTTGGAGCCCGATATAAAAAGGTACGAAGATAATTTGCATGCTATTCCGAAAAGTTTAAGAGACGCGATTGATTATCACAGGCCTATTGATATTCGGACTATTCCTGATGAACAGTTTCATGTTGATAAGCTGACTCCGCAAAGGGGCATGTGGTTAAAAGCAAATGAAGTGTTCAATAGTTCGGTGGCGTTAAATCAAGCAGCCTTAGCTTATGCGTCTGACTATCATCTTTTGACCACCTCATTAAAACCTCACAATGTCAATCCAGCAGATAAGTCGTTGTCGCTAGCGTCAATTGATCACGCTATGTGGTTTCATCAACCTTTTAATTTTGATGAGTGGCTTTTGTATACAAGTGAAAGTACCTTTAGTGGAGGAGGCCGTGGCTTTATCAGAGGGCAATTTTTTAATCAAAAAGGAACGCTAGTAGCGACAACCACTCAAGAAGGACTAATTAGGGTTAAAAAATAAAAAATGCCCAGAACCTAAAAGGCTCTGGGCTTAGGGGAATGGCTCATCTCTGAGCCGTGCGCTAACTTTTACCAGGGAGAAGTGAAAGTTAAATACCAAATACATATTAGCTCAAAATTGAAGATAAAATAAACAAAATATCATTTTATTTTAACTTTTTGCTTTCAACTAATGCGTAGTAATGGTAGATCACGTATAACAAAAGCGGTGTCGACTTGTTTTCAAATAGTCAATTAAGGGCGGAGATGCGCTTTTTTTTGATTTTTTATTATCATATGTAGATAACTAGTCGATCAAAACTGAAAAGATATAAATGCAAAATAAGACAAATTACTCACTGTTAATTAAACAAGCAGAAATACTGTTAGAAACTGAAACAGACAAAATAGCGAACATGGCAAATATAAGTGCATTGCTGTTCAATAATATGGAGAACATCAATTGGGCAGGTTTTTATTTATATAAAGAAGAGCAGCTTATATTAGGCCCTTTTCAAGGACAGCCAGCTTGTGTGCGAATTCCTATGGGGAAAGGAGTGTGCGGTGTTGCTGCTGCAGAAAGAACCGTACAGCGTATAAAAGATGTGCATGAATTTGATGGCCATATTGCGTGCGATGCGCAGTCAAATTCAGAAATAGTTATTCCACTCATTAAGAATAATGAGTTAATTGGTGTTTTGGATATTGATAGTCCAATTCACGACCGATTTGATGAAGAAGATCAAGTTGCCTTAGAAGCAATTGCACTTATTGTAGTGAATAGTCTTTAATGAACTTTTTGATAGATGTACATACAGTTTTATCTACGCCAGAAGATTTAGACGACTGGCATGACGACCCATCTTTGGCGTCTGAACAAATGAATATGATGTTGCACAAAGTGGCAGATACCTGTGCAAATGATGAGTCAAGCTCAAGATTTGAACAGCTAAGCCAAGCAATTTGGGAATATTGGTACAAAGATCGCTCATTAAGTGAAATAGATGACGCCGATTTGCTTGATTGGGTTGACCAGCAGCTAGCATCTTGGGATGATTTAGATACCAATGATATTACATCCGACAATGTGCGGGATTAAATGGACACAACTGATAAATTTTCATCAAGTAAGGAAGTAATTAACTTCCTTGCCGAAACGTTCCCTAACTGTTTTTCTGTTAAAGGTAACGCAAAACCCTTAAAAATTGGCATTTTTCAAGATATTGTCGAGCAAATTAAAGACGACCAGCGTTTAAGTAAAACACTGTTGCGATCTTCACTCAGACATTACACGAATAGTTGGCGTTACTTACACTGTGTAAAAGAAGGTGTGTGTCGCGTTGATCTAAATGGTGTAGATGGCGATAAAATTGAAAAAGAACATGCTGATCACGCTGCTGAACAGCTGAAAGAAAGCAAAGAAAAGGCAGCTGAAAAGCGTAAAGATCAGGCAAATAAGGCAGGGAGCAAAGAAAGTGCTCCTCGTAAAAAGCGTGCTTCTGTTCCTGCCAAGGGAACTAAACCAGTAGAAAAACGTACTAAAAAACCTACACCTGTTAAATTGGAATCAAGTGATTTAAAAGCGGGAACTCTTGTTACCGTAAAGCTTGGAAAAATTCCTATGAATGCAGTCATAACTGAAATAGCAAAAGATGGCGTTCATGTTCAACTCGATAGCGGTATGATCATGAAAGTTGACTCGAGTAATTTGAGGTTAGCACCATCTAAGAGGTAATTTATGAATAGATTTCTTTGTAAGACACTAACGAGTGCGATTATATCAGCGTCGTTCCTTTCTCACGCAGGTCCTTCTACTGAAGAATCTGATGCACTGCCAGTTTTAGCACAAGAATCGCAACACGCAGCTGCTGCAAAAAGAGTTTCCGCTCTTTTTACTCGTTCTCATTACAAAGAAATTGTTCTTAATGATGCCTTGTCTGGAAAAATATACGATAAATACATTAAAGCATTAGACAGTGGTAAAAATCTGTTTTTGAAAGATGAAATTATCGCTTTTGAAAAATACAGAGCTAAGTTTGATGATGCATTAACTAAAGGCGATCTTTCCGTCGCCTACGATATGTTTAATTTTAGTCAACAACAGCGAGTTGAGCGTTATGAATATGCGCTTACCTTGTTAGACAAAGAGTTTGACTTCACCAAAGAAGGCGATGTGTTTTTCTTTGATAGAGACGATGCTGATTGGCCCTCAACAGCCGGCGAACGAGATGAGTTATGGCGTCAGCGAATAAAGTACGATGCGTTAAATTTATCACTAGCCGATAAAACACCTGAAGAAGTTAAAGACTTACTGTCAAAGCGCTACGAAAGAACGATCAAGCGCATTAAACAAACTAAAAGCGAAGATGTTTTTCAAACAGTGATGAACTCATTTGCTAGAAGCATCGAAGCCCATACGAGTTATTTGTCTCCGAGAAATGCAGAACGCTTCCAAATGGAAATGAACCTTGAGTTTGAAGGTATTGGAGCCGTTCTACAAATTGAAGATGACTATACTGTTATTCGCAGTATTGTTCCTGGTGGACCAGCTGATAAATCAGAAAAGCTAAAGCCTGAAGATAAAATTATTGGTGTAGCACAGGACGATGAAGAGTTTGTTGATGTCGTAGGTTGGCGTCTTGATGAAGTTGTTGAACTTATAAAGGGTCCAAAGGGCAGCTCGGTAAGGTTACAAGTTCAAAAAGGCAGCTCATCGTCAAAAACCATTGCTATTGTGAGCATGCAGAGAGACAAGATTAAACTTGAAGATAGAGCCGCTAAATCTGAAGTTTATGTACCAGATACAGGGCCTTACAAAGGTGAAAAAGTAGGGGTGATCACTATCCCTAGTTTTTACAATAATTTGCATCAAGACGTTAATAAAGAGCTCATATCCCTTAAAGCAGAAAATGTTAAAGGCATTATTGTTGATTTAAGAGGTAATGGTGGTGGTTCACTAAGCGAAGCAACTTTACTGACAGGGCTGTTTATAGATCAAGGCCCAGTGGTTCAAATTCGCTATACAAATCGAGTTAGCGTGAATAGAGATACTGACGGTGTTGTTCAATATGATGGTCCGTTAACCGTACTTGTGGATCGTTATAGTGCGTCCGCATCAGAAATTTTTGCAGCAGCTTTACAAGATTACGACCGCGCATTAATTGTTGGTGAACAAACCTTTGGTAAAGGAACGGTTCAACACCATAGAGGATTGGGTCGTATTTACGATCTTTATGAAAACCCTTTAGGTAGTGTTCAATTTACCATTGCAAAGTTTTACAGAATTAATGGTGGTAGCACTCAGCATAAAGGTGTTGTACCAGATATTTTATTACCTTCACCAATCGAACCAGCAGATTGGGGAGAAAGCCAGCAAGATAATGCATTACCTTGGGATAAGATTGATAGAGCAAATTACACAACCTTCCAAGATTCGTCTTCTGCCTTAGATGTGATAACCGCTAAGCATAATGCAAGGACGTTGAAAAATCCCGAGTTTGGCTATCTTTTTGAAGATATTGAGCGATATAACAAAGAGAAAGACGATAAAACGATTTCCTTGGTTAAATCTGTTCGCATTAAAGAAAAGAACGAAAACGAAGAAAAAGCGCTAGCAAGAGCAAACGAAAGACTGGCGAGAATGGGAATGGAAAAAGTGGATAACTTGGACGACTTACCAGACGAGTTGAGTGAGTTAGACCCATTTCTAGACGAAGCTGCGAATATTACATTTGATTTAGTAGAAACAGGTAAGTACGCATTTAGCAGAGGCTAAATGCTAACCATATAATAATAAAAAAAGGGTTTAGGGTATGGCTGCAAGAGGTGAATTTTCGTCTCGGCTAGGGTTTATTTTAGCTGCTGCCGGCTCTGCTGTTGGATTAGGCAATATTTGGGGGTTTCCCACACAAGTTGCTGGTAATGGCGGTGCGGCATTTGTTTTAGTTTATTTAATACTCGCTTTTGTATTGGCATACCCTGTGCTAATGGCTGAGCTTCTAATGGGCCGCTCAGCACGATCAAATATGGTAGAAGCCCTTGGTGGCCTGAGTAAAAAACCTTGGCCTAGCCTTTTTGGCTTAGCAGGTATTATTACTGTTTCACTCATCCTTTCTTTCTATGCCATTGTCGGCGGATGGATGTTCTCTTTCTTTACCGACTCAACACTGAAACTTGTACACATTGAAAGTGCAAGTGAGTGGATTACGTCCTTTAGCACCACAAGAAATTTAGTATTTTGCGGCATTTTTATGCTTTTAACTGGCTATATTGTTATCGGTGGTGTTAAAGCAGGTATTGAAAAATGGTCAGTGCGATTGATGCCAACATTGATATTGTTGATTATTGGTTTAATTGTTTATGTCAGTACCTTGCCTGGCGCTATTGAAGGATGGAAAGCGTATATAGTTCCTGACTTTAAACAAATATTGAACCCTGATTTATTGATTAGCGCCATGGGGCAGGCGTTCTTTTCTATGTCTCTTGGTGTTGGTACTATGTTGATCTATGGGTCATATATGTCCAAAAGTGAAAACCTACCTTCTATCGGCGCCGCAGTCGCTTTAGTGGATATTGGCATTGCAGTGCTTGCAGGAATGTTGATTATTCCTGCTATGTACGTTGCGCTTGCCAGTGGTGTAGAAATATTTTCTGAATCTGGAGCACTTATCGATGGCGATAAGTTGATTTTCACCGTATTGCCTGATTTGTTTAGTCGAATTGAGGGCGCCGGATTATTTGTATCTTGCATTTTCTTTGCTTTGATGACCATAGCTGCATTAACCTCATCTATTTCTATGTTAGAAGTGCCAGTGGCTTATCTAGTTGAAAACAAAAAGATTAGCCGAAAGATTGCTGTTATTATCGTTACGATGATTATTTTTTCTTTAAGTACCATAATAATTTTTAATTTTGGTGCGCTTTTTGGTTTGGTTATTACTGTTACTACAGAATACAGCCAACCACTTCTTGGCTTGTTTTTATGCTTATTTACAGGTTGGTTATGGCATAGGAATGAAATCTTAAAGGAACTCAAATTAGGGTTTGAAAATGCGGAACATTCGCTGTTTTGGAAAATTTGGCCTGTTTATGTCAAATTTATCTGCCCTTTAATTATCGCATTTATGTTTTTACGTTCCATTGTTTAGTGAATTAATTATTTTATGAAAACGCCTAGTTTATCTGATGCGCTTATACCCATAGTTTCTCTCATCATAATGATGGGAGGCTCGGTTTATTTATTTGGGGACAATTCCTCTTTTGGCCCCAATCAAATTGCTTTGCTTTTAGGGGTAGGAATATCAGCCATCATTGGATTAAAAAACGGCTATACATGGGCTTCTATCGAAAAAAATATCGTTAAAGGTATTTCAATGTCGTTGGGCGCATGCCTTATTTTATTAGCTGTAGGGGCACTAATTGGAACTTGGATGCTTGCAGGCACGGTTCCTACTTTGATTTACTATGGCTTAGCCTTGTTGAACCCCAGTTTTTTCTATGCCGCAGCGTGCTTAATTTGCGCCGTTGTCGCTATGAGTATTGGTAGTTCGTGGACTACGGCAGCAACCGTTGGTGTTGCCTTAATGGGCGTGTCTACTGGCATGGATATGTCACCTGCAATTACAGCTGGTGCAGTTATCTCAGGCGCGTATTTTGGCGACAAAATATCACCCTTATCTGAAACTACAAATTTAGCCCCCGCTGTCGCCGGCACGAATTTGTTTGAGCATATTAAATATATGCTGTGGACGACCATACCTAGCTTTGTTATTGCTTTGATTTTATTTTTAATCATTGGGTTAAGAGAAAACGGAGCGGAATCAGCTCAACGTATAGCAGAAATGCAGTCTCTACTCGCAGAATCGTTTAATTTAGGTGTTCATCTACTGATCCCTCTTTTTGTTTTGCTTACTTTAGCCGTTCGCAAAATGCCAGCATTTCCAGCTGTGTTTATCGGGGCTATTTTAGGCGCAATTTGGGCTGCATTATTTCAAATTGATGTGGTTTACTCCTTGAGTGAAGAAGGCAGTAAAGATGCAATTTCTGCTCTTATTGTAATTTGGACAGCGCTTTTTGATGGGGTTAGCTTTTCAACGCCCGATGAAAACTTAAATAGTCTTCTTAGTCGTGGTGGTATGTCGTCAATGCTAAATACTATTTGGTTAATTATTTGTGCAATGGCATTTGGTGCAGTGTTAGAGGGAACCGGTTTATTAAGCCGTATTGTAAGTACAATTTTAAAAGGCGCTAATTCAGCTGGAGCTATGGTAACGAGAACGATACTGACATGTATTGGGACCAATGCCGTTACTGCGGACCAATACATGGCGATTGTAATGCCTGGGCGTATGTATAAAGAAGAATTTGAAAAAAGAGGGTTAGATCAACTTAACCTTTCTCGAAGTCTTGAAGATGGCGGCACCCTTACTTCTCCGTTAATCCCTTGGAATACGTGTGGCGCCTACATGCACGGTGTACTTAGCGTTCATCCATTCGAATATTTCGTTTATACTTTTTTCAATCTTATAAATCCGATAATGGCTGTGATTTACGCCTATGTTGGTATTAAAATTCTCAGGATCACTCCGCCAAAACTTAAGACATCATGAAATCAAAACTCCGATTAGATTATTTACCACCCGATTTTACTATTACAGATGTTGCTTTAGATATAACACTTAACCCCACAGAAACTCGTGTTGTTTCAGAGTTAAGGTTAAAGCGTGTTGGTAAAAACACATCTAATATTGTTTTAGACGGAAAGGGCATGTCTCTTGACTGTTTAAAATTAGACGGTAAAGACGTTGAGCCTAGTAAATACTCTGTTAATGAAGAGCAGTTGGTTATCACTGATGTGCCTGATAGTTTTATTCTCAAGGTGATAACAACCGTTAATCCTCAAGAAAATAAGGCGTTAGAGGGACTTTACTTAACTAATGGCGCTTACTGTACGCAGTGTGAAGCTGAAGGCTTTCGCCACATTACTTACTATTTGGATAGGCCCGATGTTCTGGCTACCTTTACGGTTTCTGTAAACGCAGACGCAGAAAAATTTCCTTATTTATTGAGTAATGGCAATAAGGTATCTGAAACTGTTGAGGAGGGGATACGTAGGGTCCTTTGGTATGATCCGTTTCCTAAGCCTTGTTACTTATTCGCCTTAGTTGGTGGAGACTTTGACGTTCTTCGAGACACGTTCACAACTCTGTCTGGCAGAAAAATCGCCCTTGAACTTTTTGTAGACAAAAGGCAGCTAGATAAATCTGAATTTGCCATGGAAGCGCTTAAACGCGCAATGAAGTGGGACGAAGACACCTTTGGTCTTGAATATGATTTAGATATTTACATGATAGTAGCGGTAGATTTCTTTAACATGGGAGCAATGGAAAAC
>CAYUZL010000213.1:0-2874 GCA_964449725.1 uncultured Alteromonas sp.
CTATAGGGAGCATCTTCAATAAAGAAAACGTCGTGTTTTTTACATAGGGCCGCTACGCCTTCACGCTTTTCTGTAGACCAGCTCACCCCTGTTGGATTGTGAAAATCTGGTACGCCATAAAAGAACTGAACATCTTTGGTGGTAAACAAGTGCTCTAATTCATTTAAATCAGGGCCGTCAGCCTGCTGTGTTACCGCTTCGATATTAGCTTGGGTGAGTTCAAACACTTGCAACGCACCCAAGTAGCTTGGTGCTTCTAGCACTATGGTATCGTCTTTATTCAAAAATGCTCTGGCAATCAAATCTAGCCCTTGCTGAGAGCCGCTACAAATCATCGTTTTATGGTTTGCTACCGATGAATTTTCTTGCAAGTAATCGATTAACGGGCGATGACCCAAGGTTTCACCGTATTGATAGAGTTCAGGTTTGTCAGCAATTGATTTAAGTGCGGATTCAAATAAATCTACAGGTAGAAATTCTGTAGCGGGAAGTCCTCCTGCTAAAGAAATTATCCCAGGTTTTTTAGCTTCGGTTAAAATTTCTCTTATATAAGATGGACGAACATTTTTTAGTGAGTGGCTAACGCGCATAGTATCTACAGCAATGATATAAAATTCTGGATGTAGACTAACGGTATAGTGCATTAATTTATTGTTGATATATGCTAATCTATTTGTTGATTTATGCTGTATTTGGTTGATTTATGAATAGTAAACAAAACCCTAGAATTAATGACGTGCTCTATCATATTCATCGTGATATCGCGTCACCACTGACTGCGAAAAAGCTGGCCCAAATCGCTGCATATTCTGAGCAACACTTTCATCGAGTGTTTAAGCAAAGCGTAGGAGAATCTGTTAACCGCTATATTCGGCGCACTCGATTAGAGCATGCGGCAAATCAGCTTATGTTTGATACTGAGAACAGCATACTAACCATTGCAGAAAAGTGTGGTTTTGTGTCTTTGTCTTCCTTTAATCACGTATTTAAGGCTCAGTTTGGTATGACACCGGGACAATGGCGACGTAAAGAGGTGCAACCGGAACATTCACCTTATTTAACCGAGCCCGAAATCATAAGGGGGGCAGAGCAGGTGAAAAGAGCTTGCTTGCCAACACCGACAGTAGTAGAACTGCCGAACCAATATACGGTTTATATTCGGCATCAGGGGTATGGACGGTCAATTACTAAGACGTGGTCATTATTAAAAGCTTGGGCCATTCAACAAGGTATTTATGACGATGCATTGCAAATTGGTTTGCATCATTCTAATCCAGCCTGGGTTAACTTAGAACAATGTCGTTATGTTGCTTGTTTTGCTATTGATAAACCTATGCCGAAGCAAAGTAAGGTCGATCAAATGATCATTCCTGGAGGACTTCATGTGGCTTTTCGATTACAAGGCCAATACGGAGAGCTGGTTCCTTGGCTAACCCGTATTCTTGAGGGGTGGCTACCTAAATCAGGGTATAAATTGCAAACAACCCCAATAATTGCACAATACGTAAAAAATCATTTTTTATCTGAAGATGAGCAATTCGACGTCAACCTTTACTTACCTGTGTCCCTAGCATAAAAAAACGCCGATAGAGAGCTATCGGCGTTTGATTCATTTAGGCGAATCGATTCTTATAGGGATTCAATGCCCATATTGTATAAAGTGAAGCCGTATATATCGGTGAACTGCTCGATAACTTTGCTGGTGGGCGTGCCTGCACCATGGCCTGCGTCACTTTCAATTCTGATCATTGTTGGGTTTGGCCCTGTTTGTTTACTTTGCAATTCTGCTGCAAATTTAAACGAATGAGCGGGGACTACTCTATCATCGTGATCGGCAGTAGTAATAAGCGTCGCAGGATATTGAACACCTTCTTTTACATTGTGCACAGGAGAATAGGCTTTTAAGTATTCATACATCTCTTTGCTTTGCTCTGATGTACCATAGTCATATGCCCAACCTGCACCGGCAGTAAAGGTGTGGTAACGAAGCATATCTAATACCCCTACTTGAGGAATGGCGACTTTAAACATGTCAGGACGCTGTGTCATAACCGCACCAACGAGTAAACCGCCATTCGACCCACCATTAAGCGCCAAATAGTCTGAGCTGGTATATTTGGTGTCTATTAAGTATTCGGCAGCGGCAATGAAATCATCAAAAACGTTTTGCTTTTTCATTTGCGTACCAGCATCGTGCCATTCTTTACCGTATTCGCCACCACCGCGAATATTGGCAACAGCATAAACACCACCAAGTTCTAGCCAAGCCGCGACTGTTGCTCTAAAACTTGGCGTAAGACTAATATTAAAGCCGCCATAACCATACAGTATGGTTGGGTTACTACCATTTAGCTTTGTATCTTTGTGATGAGTGATCATCATAGGCACTTTAGTGCCATCTTTAGATGTATAGAACACTTGGCTAGAGACAAAGTTATCGGGTTTAAAGGCTGTTTTAGGTTGATTGAATATTTCAGTTTTGCCTGTAGCAATATCAAAAGAATAACTCGTTGAAGGGGTTTTATAATTAGTAAAACGGAAAAACGTAGTTTCGTCGTTGGTTTTACCATTAAACCCGCCAGCAGAACCTATGCCTGGAAGTTCGATGTCACGGATTAACTTTCCTTCAAGAGAATACTGCTTCACTTGAGTGGTTGCATCTACGATATAAAGGGCAAAAATGGAGTTTCCGGCAAAAGCGGGTTCTAAAACATTTTCAGTTTCTGGGATCAAATCTTCCCATTTATCTGGCGTAGGGGCACTGGCATTCACTTTTACGATTTTACTATTCGGAGCATTTAGGTTGGTGATGAAAAACAGTGTGTCGTCGGTATTATGCAGTAAATAAGTGTCTGAATCCGTATGGTCAAGAAC
>CAYUZL010000214.1:0-3450 GCA_964449725.1 uncultured Alteromonas sp.
ATTGAATGTGATGCCCTGTATACCAGAAAAAAAGACATATTTTGTGCTGTGATGACAGCAGACTGTGTGCCTATTTTAATGACTAATTCCAGTGGCAGCGAAGTTGCAGCAATTCACGCTGGTTGGAAAGGGTTAGCGTCAGGTGTAATAAGCCATACAGTTAAGTGTTTTCAGTCTCAACCCGAGCAACTTTACGCTTGGATAGGGCCTTTTATTAGTCAGCGGTGTTATGAAGTGGATGACGCAGTTAAATCGCATTTTACTGATTTTGAATCTGCGTTTTCACCTAAACCCAATGGTCGATATCATTTCGATTTGGGAACGGTAGCAAAAACGCAGCTGTTGAACCTAGGCCTATCGAATGTTTCCCTTACAAATAGGTGTACCTATCTAGATAAGGATAACTTTTTTTCTTTTAGAAGAAGCAGTCATGACAACGAGTTATCCTGCGGAAGACAAGCCTCAGTCATTGGCTTATCGAGTAACAGCATATAAACGACGCTCTAGTATAAAGCCCATAATCCCCGCACTAAATAGAAATACACCAAGTACTTGCAACCATCCATTCACGACGCGTTTCACTTCTTTTTCCCTTCTATGTTGATATACCCTAGTGCCGTGTTCTATTTGTTGGGTGAAACTAGGGCCTATGTAATTAAACATAGTGATGTGGGTTTCATTAATGCGTTCACGCATTTCTAAACGTTTTTTGTCAAGGTATTCTGCGTCGCCCTGTTGTTCTTGAGTCAGAAACTGCTGCCAACGGGTTAGCATTTCCTCAGTTTCTCCTTCGAATAAAACGCCTCTCGATTCGTATTGATATTGGATTTCGGGAAAAATGAGTTTACTTTTTCCAATGTAAAAAACAGAAACCGCTAAGACAATTAACAAACTTGAGATATATAAAAATTGCCTTTGAGTGGTTTGGTTATGTTTTTCTATTTGTTGATAATATTGTTCAATATCAGGAATTTGTTTTAGTCGGTCTAACTCTTCACCTTGAGGCATATCAGCGCAAAATTCTGCCAAGCTCAAGTTAAAAGCACTAAGTAGACTATTAAAAATGTCGTTGGAAGGCACCGATTTGTCATTTTCTAATTTAGATAAGTAAGACTGCTCAATCCCCATTTTCTCGGCTAATTCGGGCTGGCTAAAATTGTTCTTAACCCGCAATCGTTTTATTTTTTTACCCAGTGTCATAAATCGCTCCGTTGTTATTTATGCCTTAACAAGGCTTGCTAAGGTTAGGGTAGTCTTGAGTATTCTTCCATGACTAAAAAGATGAATATAAGGGACTATGCAGGAATTTTTACTTTTATTTTCCCCACTTACCTATATTGGGTAGTAAATAATACAACATCGCATGGTAAATACGCTGAGGAATAAAACGCTTCATTAAGGTGAAAAATACCGCATCCCAAGTACCCGCAACACGCAATTTGGGGTTTTTAGTGCGCATAACTTTAAACACATTACGCGCAACAGTGGTAGACGTTGATGGCGTAAGGTGCATCACTTTTTCAATAAAGGTTTCCATATTTATATAATGCTGGTGGTACGCTGAGCTAGCCTCTTTGGAAGAAAGAGAACTCAGTTCTGTTTTGCGCACTTTTTCAAACCCTTTGGAATTAATAAAACCCGGCTGTACTAAGGTGACTTTTATATTCCAGGGTTTGAGTTCGTACCATAAGCTTTCCGTTGCACCTTCCAGCGCATGCTTTGATGCGCTGTAAACGGCCATTGTAGGCATGGCCATTTGCCCGCCTACGGACGAAATATTAATGATTTTACCTTGTCGTTTCTGTCGCATAGTGGGTAAACACAACCGAATTAATTCCATGGGCGACCTAAAATTAGTGTTCATTTGTTGTAGACGATCTTCTTCTGATACGTCTTCAACTACGGCTCTGAAGGTAAAGCCCGCATTGTTAATGAGTATATCTACACCGCCATATTGCGCTTCGATACTGCCAATTAATTCGCCGCGCATGTCCGCTGACGTAATATCAAGGGGGCGGAGCAAAACGTCTTCGCTTTCAAAGATGCCTTCATCAGCGAATCGGCCCATTGAATTTGGCCTTGCTGTCAGTACGACACGGTATTGGTTACTCGCCATGACGACTCGGGCGATCTCTAGGCCCAAGCCGGCAGATGCGCCGGTGATTAAAACAAGCTGTTTATTCATGAATTCACTCAACAATGGGTATTAAGTTATTGGAACGTGGTTTTCTTCTAAAATATTCGCGTTTTAGCAAAGAAAATCTTATTTGATACATAAGTCTAACTGAAAAGAGCAAAGGAGGGGAATTGCACTTCAGATGGAATATGAATATACAGGAAAGATGAACATGCCCTAATGGTTTATAGGAAAAAGGAGAGTAAAGGTGGTACCGACATTTTCTTCACTTGATACCGATATTTTTCCACCGTGTTTTTCCATGATACCGTGTGATATTGATAAGCCTAAACCCGTTCCAACACCCACAGGTTTGGACGTATGAAAAGGGTCAAATATTTTAGTTATGCGCTCTGGAGGAATACCCATGCCATTGTCAGACACTTCGACTATAACATGTTCTTTATTGGCGTAGCTTTTTAATGTGAGTATGCCTTTGGGATCACAAGCGTGATTGGCATTGATAAAAAGATTGATAAAAATTTGATTTATTTCAGCTGCTTGACCAGGTATTAATGGGCAATTATCGAGTTGTTGCTCGACGGTCATTTTATATTTTAATTCGTTTTCCGTGGCTTTTAGGCAATCGGTTATACATTCGTTAATATCACAGGGCTCAAAGGTTTCAGTACCGTGATGGGATAGCTTTTTAAGGTTTGCGACTATGTCTTTAACACGTCCTAAGCCCGTTATCGTGTCATTGAGTAATTCCGGGGTGTCATCAATGATAAATTCTAAATTGTGTTCTTCGCGTTGTTGGTTATATACTGCAATTCGCTCACTGTTGGACAAACTTGTGTCAGTAATTGCTTTATCTAAATCGAAAATTGCTTCGAAATATTCTTGTAGAGTAGTGATATTGCTTAACGAGAAGCCGATAGGATTATTTATTTCATGTGCAACGCCAGCTGATAGTTGCCCCAAGGAGGCCATTTTTTCTGACTGAACAAGTTGCGCTTGAGTCCTTTCAAGTGTTTTCACTGTGTCTTGTAGTTCTTCAACACTTGCATAGAGCTCTCTTGATTTGTCAGCAAGTAACTGTTCCGCCATCGCCGTCGCTTTTTTCTCCCCTTCAGAGGCTCGTTTATAATTGGCCGTGTCATCCATAAACTAATCCTTAAATTGGATGATTAATTTACATTTGTCTTTGCCATCGTGAATGCACTCAGGGTGGAGGATATTAATGTTTCGATTGAAACGAGCTGCCGCTCCTAATATTAACCCTTCAGCCGCATGACATAGTTTACGCTTCGAACCGTAGTACATAATGAGAT
>CAYUZL010000215.1:0-9925 GCA_964449725.1 uncultured Alteromonas sp.
TTAAAGTATCTGACGCGATTATTTTCGGTCACTGTGTAAAAGTATTCTTTGCGCCAGTATTTGAAAAGTACGGTAAACTGTTAGATGAAATCGGTGTAAACGTAAACAATGGTTTCGGCAGCGTATTAGAGAAGGTTGCCCAACTAGCTGAAGCGCAGCGCACTGAAATTGAAGCGGCGATTGAAGCTTGTTATGCACAAAGACCTGCAATGGCGATGGTAAATTCTGACAAGGGTATTACTAACCTACACGTACCAAGTGACGTAATTGTTGATGCGTCAATGCCTGCGATGATCAGAAACTCGGGCCAAATGTGGGGACCAGATGGTGAATCTGCAGATACCAAAGCGGTGATCCCAGATACGACTTACGCGACAATTTACCAAGAAATGATTAATTTCTGTAAAACGCATGGCGCATTTGACCCAACCACTATGGGTACAGTACCTAACGTTGGTTTGATGGCGAAGAAAGCGGAAGAGTACGGTTCACACGATAAGACCTTTGAAATGACTGCTGATGGCGTTATGCGTGTTGTTGCTGAATCTGGTGATGTACTACTAGAGCACACAGTAGAAGAAGGCGATATCTGGCGCATGTGTCAAACTAAAGACGCATCTGTTAAAGACTGGGTTAAACTTGCGGTAACTCGTTCTCGTTTATCAGGTACTCCAGCAGTATTCTGGTTAGATACAGAGCGTGCCCATGACGTTCAAATTATCGAGAAAGTAAATACCTATTTACAAGATCACGATACTGACGGTTTGGATCTTCGCATATTACCTCCTGTACAAGCCATCCGTTTCTCTATGGAACGTGTAATTAAAGGTGAAGACACTATTTCTGTTACAGGTAACGTGTTACGTGATTACCTTACTGATTTATTCCCAATTATCGAGCTTGGAACAAGTGCGAAAATGCTATCTGTTGTGCCATTAATGGCCGGTGGTGGTTTATTCGAAACTGGTGCGGGTGGTTCTGCGCCTAAGCACGTTCAGCAATTTGTTGAAGAAGGTCACTTGCGTTGGGATTCTCTAGGTGAGTTCTTGGCTCTTGGCGTATCACTAGAAGACATCGCGAACAACCAAGGCAATAGCAAAGCGAAATTACTTGCGTCTACCTTAGATAAAGCAACGGAAACGTTACTTAACAACAGTAAGTCTCCAATGCGTAAAGTGGGTCAACTAGACAACCGTGGAAGCCATTTCTATCTTGGTATGTACTGGGCGAAAGAACTTGCGGCGCAAACTGAAGACGCAGAGTTGGCGAAAGAATTTGCTGATATTGCTCAGAAGATGGAAGCAAGCG
Source organism: uncultured Alteromonas sp. (assembly GCA_964449725.1). Classification (GTDB taxonomy): domain Bacteria; phylum Pseudomonadota; class Gammaproteobacteria; order Enterobacterales; family Alteromonadaceae; genus Alteromonas_F. The sequence goes on from CAYUZL010000215.1 coordinate 1,309, forward strand.
AAACAGCGGTTCTAGCTGAAATTGACGCAACTCAAGGTAAAGCGGCTGATATCGGTGGATACTTCTTACCAGAAGATGATAAAGCGACTGCGGCAATGTGCCCAAGTGCAACACTGAACAGCATTATTGCTTAATTGATTCAAAATTAAAAAAACCGGCATTTGCCGGTTTTTTTATAGGTAAAATACAGTTAACTATTAATTTAATTCACGGTATTTGATCAGTTAACGTTCGTCTTCTTCTTTGAAATCAATTTTATCAGCATGAAGCCCTTTTGGACCTTGCTGAATTTCAAATGAGACTTCTTGTCCTGCCTTTAAAGACCGGTATCCTTCCATTTGTATTGTTGAATAGTGAGCAAAAATGTCTTCGCCCCCATCTTCTGGAACAATAAACCCGAACCCTTTTGCGTTGTTAAACCACTTAACTTTACCATTCGCCATACATCGACTTCCTTCTACTCCTTGAACTCACGTACAACTGACCCCACAATAATAGAGTCTGTGAAATGTTAACTTTTTTGTTAACAGTTTAGACTGTAGATATTTTAACCACATTCTGTCAAGTATTTTATACGGAATTAAAAAAATTATACTTTTTGTCAAAAATAATTGCACATTGGCTAGCATTGGATTATGAGTAAAGAGAACACCACCAATATTGATAAAGATGGATTACTTGAGGCGGTTAGACAGAAAACGCAACCTCCTCCTATGTATAAAGTTATATTAAATAACGACGATTACACACCAATGGATTTTGTGGTTGAAGTGTTGACGCGCTTTTTTAACATGGATGGAGAAAAGGCGAATCAAACAATGTTGACTGTACACTATGAGGGCAAAGCCGTGTGTGGGGTCTATACTGCTGAGATAGCAGAAACAAAAGTAATGCAAGTCAATCAGTACGCCCGTAAGCATCAGCATCCTTTGATGTGTACTTTAGAACCGGCGTAAACGTAAAAGGCGGTCACTATGCTAAATAAAGATTTAGAGCGCACGCTAAACGAAGCGTTCGTATTCGCAAGAGAACATCGCCACGAATTCATGACAGTGGAACATTTGCTGTTGGCGTTGCTAGACAACCCTGCTGCAAAAGAGGCGCTACATGCGTGTGGCGCAAATGTAGAAGGGATCAAATCTGAACTTCTCGAATTTGTAAAAGATACCACTCCATTAATATTAGAAGACCAGCTGAAAGAGCGAGAAACTCAGCCGACATTGGGTTTTCAACGCGTATTGCAGCGAGCTGTATTTCATGTTCAATCTTCTGGAAAGGAAGAAGTTACCGGTGCAAATGTACTTGTCGCTATTTTTAGCGAACAAGAATCTCAAGCGGTTTATATACTCAAAAAAGCAGATGTCACGCGATTGGATGTAGTGAACTACATTAGCCATGGTGTCAGTAAGCAAGAAGAAGATGGCGCTTCCAATTCTGAAGACGGTGACGACACCGCTGAAGGTGAACAAGAAGCTACATCGTTAGAAAAATACGCGACCAATTTGAATGTGCAGGCGAAAGAAGGAAAAATCGACCCATTAATCGGTCGTGATACAGAAGTTGAGCGTACGATTCAAATTCTTTGCCGTCGTCGTAAAAATAACCCCTTGTTAGTAGGGGAAGCGGGCGTTGGAAAAACAGCAATTGCTGAAGGTTTGGCGTATCGCATTGTCAATAACGATGTGCCGGATGTTATTGCTAACTGTACTGTGCATTCTTTAGATTTAGGTGCGCTTTTAGCCGGAACTAAATACCGAGGTGATTTTGAAAAACGCCTCAAAGGCATTTTAAAGGAACAAACTAAAGATCCTGATGCCATCCTATTCATTGATGAGATTCATACCATTATAGGGGCAGGAGCAGCGTCTGGTGGTGTAATGGATGCGTCTAACCTACTAAAACCTAAGTTAAGTAGTGGTGAATTGCGTTGTATTGGCTCTACAACGTATCAGGAATATCAGGGTATTTTTGAAAAAGATAGAGCGCTAGCACGTCGCTTCCAGAAAGTGGATGTGGTTGAACCTAGCGTTGGCGATACAACCAAAATTCTCCAAGGTTTGAAATCGCGCTATGAAGAACACCACAGCGTAAGGTATACGCAAAAAGCACTGCATGCTGCGGCTGAATTATCCTCTAAGTATATTAACGAGCGATTCTTACCTGATAAAGCCATTGATGTTATGGACGAAGCAGGGGCGAGTCAGCAGTTGCTTCCACAGTCTAAGCGGAAGAAAACCATTAACGTAGGTGATATAGAGCAAATTATCGCGAAAATGGCTCGTATACCCGAAAAATCGGTTTCTACGTCTGATAAAGAGGTGTTAAAAAACCTTGGCCGTAATTTGAAAATGGTTGTTTTTGGTCAAGATGAAGCCATTGAAACTTTGACCAATGCCATCCATTTATCTCGTTCAGGGTTAGGTTCAGAAAATAAGCCTATTGGTAACTTTATGTTTGCTGGCCCTACAGGGGTAGGTAAAACTGAGGTGACTCAGCAACTGGCTAACATTATGAATGTTGAGCTAGTTCGTTTTGATATGTCTGAATACATGGAGCGCCATGCCGTGAGTCGCTTAATTGGTGCGCCTCCAGGTTATGTTGGATTTGACCAAGGCGGGTTGCTTACCGATGCGGTGATTAAAAATCCGTATTGTGTTGTGTTACTGGATGAAATAGAAAAAGCCCACAGCGATATTTACAACATTTTGTTACAGGTAATGGATCACGGTACGTTAACTGACAACAATGGTAGAAAAGTAGATTTCCGCAATGTAGTGCTAGTAATGACAACCAATGCGGGAGTACAAGAAACTGTGCGCACCACAATTGGTTTTAAACAACAAGATCACAGCCATGATGCGCTGGCTGAAATAAACAAAATATTTACGCCTGAGTTTAGAAATAGGTTGGACGCGACAATTTGGTTTAATCATTTAGGTCAAGACGTGATTTTACAGGTTGTTGATAAATTCTTAACTGAATTACAAGCGCAGTTAGATGCTAAACAGGTTTCATTAAACGTAACAGATAAAGCCCGTCGTTATTTAGCGAACAAAGGCTACGATAAAGCCATGGGAGCAAGGCCTATGGCGCGTTTAATTAAAGAAGAACTGAAGAAAGAGCTTGCGAACGAGTTGTTATTTGGACGTCTTATAAAGGGCGGTAGTGTTGATATTGATATTAACAAAGATGAACTGAGCTTCGACTACCAAAGCCTAGATGAGAAAAAAGAGGAAATAGAGTCGAATTAACGGCTCTATATCTATAAAAAAGCCCGACGTTATTTTTTATAACGTCGGGCTTTTTTTTGATTTTATCAGTTACCTGGCGCGATAAATGATTCGGCCTTTTGATAGATCGTATGGGGTCATTTCAACGGTAACTTTGTCACCCGTTAAAATACGAATATAGTTTTTGCGCATTTTACCTGAAATATGTGCGGTTACTACGTGTCCGTTTTCTAGTTCAACGCGAAACATAGTGTTCGGTAGGGTATCCAATACGGTCCCTTCCATTTCAATACAATCTTCTTTTGCCATCTAGCCAGCTTACCTCGAATTAGTCACAAATTTTGCCGCGCAGACATTAACCAATTAGGACCAGTGTGTAAAGCAATTACTCAGTATTTTTATCAAAAAAGACCCATTTTCCGTTAATAAACTGTTCTTGGGGCATAAATTTGTTTTTGTAAGCCATTTTTTTACACGCATCCACTTGATAGCCTAAATACAAATAGGGCGTACTGAGGGCTTTTGCGAACTCTATTTGTTTCAAAATCATCAAGGTGCCTGGAGAAAAACTGTCGTAGTCGGGATCAAAAAACGTATATAAGGCCGAAAGCGCATCGGGGTAAATATCGGTGACTGCTACAGCGACTAGCTTTCCATCACAACGTGCTTCTAATAAGTGAGGAGGGTGCCATTCACAGTTTACAAACTGTTCGAATTGGGTCTTGGATGGCGGGTACATACTCCCGTCAGCATGACGTTGGGTAATATAGTTTTCGTAAAGTGCGTAGTGCTCGTCAGTTAAGCAGGACACAAACTCAAATGTCCATGACTGAGCTTTTTTTAAAATACGCTTTTGGCTACGAGACGGCACAAAGGCTGTTATGGGAACCCGTACAGATTTACACGCCGAGCAATGGCTACAGTGCGGCCGGTAAACCTGAGGACCACTGCGTCTAAAGCCTTCTGTAATTAACCATTCATAATGGGCATCACGCATATTTCCTTCAGGGGGGATACAAACGAGAAGTTGCTCGTTTTCATCATCGAGATAATTACACTGATATGCTTGAGTAAGCGCGAATTTTAAGCCTGACAAAAAGAAAAAGACCTAGGGGTCCAAAGCGTATTTGGGATTGGCGTATTGTTTGCTAAATTCATGTTTTTTATAAACCTCTCTCTCGATAGGGTTAATGCTCCCAATGACGTTAAATGATCAGTGGGCATTTGGCAATCGATAAAAGCATGAGAGCAGGGGGCTAAAAGTTTGGTTAATACTGCCATTGCGGCTTTTGACGCATTGGTACTCCTGTGAAACATAGATTCACCACAAAATACGCTATGGGTCATGACACCGTATAAGCCTCCCACTAATTCGCCTTCTCGCCAAACTTCTACTGAATGAGCGTAACCTGCTTTATGTAATTCAATGTAAGCGGCAATCATATCGTCGGTAATCCAAGTGCCTGCAGCTTCTTGATTATTATAATAGCGAGGCGTTGAGGAGCAGGCTTCAATAACACGTTCAAACGCCGTGTTGATTGAAAATGTAAAAACGCCCTTTTTAAGCGTCTTTTTTAGACTTTTACTGGTATGAAAAGTGTTAGGTATAATAATTGCGCGGTTTGATGGAGACCACCAAAGAATGGGCTCACCTTCACTAAACCAAGGGAAAATACCACTGCGATAAGCGGCTATAAGACGCTGTACTGATAAATCGCCGCCAAAAGCGAGTAATCCATCGGGCTCCGATAAAGCCGTTTCAATTGAAGGAAACGGCATATCGTCTTCAATTAACGGTAGGTGAAGTACCGCCATTGAATGTTAGGCTTTACTGTCGAGGTATTTTTCAGCGTCAAGCGCTGCCATACAGCCAGTTCCGGCTGATGTTATTGCTTGACGATAGATATGATCACTCACATCACCTGCTGCAAACACGCCTTCAACACTGGTTTGGGTAGCGTTGCCTTCGGTACCACTGTTTACTTTAAGGTAACCATCTTTCATGGTTAGCTGGCCTTCAAAAATTCCCGTATTGGGTTGATGACCAATTGCGATGAATACACCCATCAAATCCAATTCACTAACGCTGTCGTCTTTAGTGTCGCGAATTTTAATACCGGTAACACCCATGTCATCACCTAAAACTTCATCGAGTGTTTTATTAAAATGAAGAGTCACGTTGCCGTTTTCCGCTTTGTCCAGCAGCCTTTTGCTTAGGATCTTTTCACTTCTAAATTCATCTCGTCTATGAATAACATGAACTTCTGATGCGATGTTAGATAAATACAGCGCTTCTTCAACGGCAGTATTACCACCGCCGACTACGGCTACTTTTTGGTTTCTATAGAAAAAGCCGTCACACGTTGCACAGGCAGAAACACCTTTACCTGAATAGGCTTGCTCAGATTCAAGGCCTAGGTATTTGGCTGATGCACCTGTAGCAATAATTAACGCATCACATGTGTAAGTGGCGTTATCGCCGTACAATGTGAAAGGGCGTTTGGTTAAATCTGTTTTGTTGATGTGATCAAAGACTATTTCAGTATCAAACTTTTCAGCGTGTTTTTGCATTCTGACCATCAAATCTGGACCGGTTAACCCTTCTGGATCACCTGGCCAGTTTTCAACTTCTGTGGTGGTAGTCAATTGTCCACCTTGCTGAATACCTGTAATAAGAACAGGGTTTAAGTTTGCTCTAGCCGCGTAAACAGCAGCGGAATAGCCTGCTGGGCCTGAGCCAAGAATTAATAGACTGACATGTCTAGGTTCTGACATAGTTTTCTCCAAAATTAGCATGCAACAACACGCTATGTATCTCATATCCTATTAAGATTGGGCTTAATCATCATTATTCAATACTAATATAGTAATTTGATGATTAATAAGATCATTTACTTCTTTCTCAGAGTTATTTTAATATTCTTAAGGTAAAAAGGAGCGAAAATTAGTCGATACCGCTATTTATGACGTATAATTTGTCTTAATTAGGGGGATATATGAAATTATCATTTTTAACACTGCTTCAGGATGGTCAACATTATATGAAGTTGTGGCCAGAGCAAAGGGTATTGAACTCTTTTTTACCTGAAGGCCGAGTTATCGCGGCAACTAAGTTAGCGATTAAAGTAATGCCGCCTTTGGCTATCGTATCTTGTGCTAGTTTGTTACAAGTGAATGGCAATGCTTTCTTCCCTCAAGCATTGGCTGTTGGAGCGTTTTTCTTAACTATGCCACTGCAAGGTTTAATTTGGTTAGGCCATCGTTCAAATCAGCCTCTACCACCGGGTTTAAACCATTGGTACAAAGAAATTCACGAAAAAATGTCAGAACATGGGTGTAGATTAGAAGTGTTAAAAAGGTACCCTAAATACAGAGAGCTTGCTCGCCTGTTAAAAACGGCATTTAAAGAAATGGATAGTGCGTTTACTCAGCAAATGTTTTAGTGGCTAAGTAAACGCATATAGAAGTGAGGCTATTTTTTTCTATTTAGCTTCGCATTGTAAGCAATAAATGTATACGCCATTCGGGTCATTCAATTGACTAAATGAATCAAACTCAGCCACAACTTGCTTAATAACGCCGACAAGAGGCGATTGCACGTTAGACATTGCCGATTTAGCTGTGTACACCATAGCTTGGCCAAAAAACTCTTTCCAGAATAGTTCTTTCGCACTTAAACTTCTTTTAACATAATGGGTATCATAACTTTCTAATTCGGCTAATTCCGCAGCTTTAGCGATAGCTTCGTCTAAGCCTCCAAGTTCATCAACTAAACCTAGTTCTAACGCAGTACTACCAATCCACACACGACCCTGTGCTATCTCATCAACGCGATTCAGTTCTAGACCTCGTTCATTGGCAACCAAAGAGATAAACTGTCCGTAAGTGTGCTCAACACCCATTTGGAAAAAGTCGTTATACCCTTCACTTAGCGCTCTAGCTGGTGAGAAGTCGGCTAATTCGGTAGAACCAATTCCATCACTACTTACGCCTATATGACCAAGAGATTCTTCATAGGTCATGAACAACCCAAATACACCAATCGAGCCTGTAATTGTACTTGGTGATGCAACAATATAGTCGGTACTAGCCGCAATCCAGTAACCACCTGATGCAGCATAAGACCCCATTTGAGTAACAACAGGCTTACCTGCTTCTTTAAGGTTTAGAATTTCTTGACGTATAACTTCTGATGCAAATGCACTGCCACCAGGAGAGTCGACTCTAAATACAACGGCTTTTACCTTGTCATCTAAACGCGCTTTTCTCAGTAATCGAGCTGTGCTGTCACCACCGATAGCGCCTGCTTTTTGAGTTCCATCTAAAATAGTGCCTGATGCCACAACGATAGCAATGTTGTCACCTGTACTGATACTTGGTTTCAGAGGAGAATTGATAACGGATAAATATGTCTTTAATGACGTTGTCGCAAACCCATTTTTGTTATTTGCAGAGGCTACGTGGTTTTTCATCACGTCACGAATATCTTCACGGGTCTTTAATCCGTCAACCCAGCCATATTGTAACGCATATTCACTGAAGTTACCGTCAACCGCTTTGAGTCTCTCTGTGAAGCTAGCAAATTTTTCGTCAAAATTTGATACGTCGAACCCTCTGGCGTTAGCAACATCGTGTTTGTATTGCTCCCAGTAATCGGAAATCCATGCTAAGTTTGCGGCTTTTGCTGCTTCTGACATGTCGTCGCGAATGAAAGGCTCAACAGCTGATTTGTAGGTACCAACGCGGAAAATATGAGTGCTGATTTTTAGTTTTTCTAATAAACCTTTAAAATACAGTCCAAAACGAGAATATCCATCGATCATTACTGCACCCATAGGGTTTAAGTAGACTTCTGTTGCATGAGCAGCAATGTAATATTGATCTCGGCTGTAGTAATCACCAACAGCATAGACAGGTTTTCCTGACTTTTTAAATTCATCAATAGCGTTAGCAACAACTCTTAATTTATCCAAACCGCTAGAGCTCATGCCCTGAAGGTTCAGCATGACGCCTTTAATTCGGTTGTCGTCAGCGGCGTTTTCAAGGGCAAATACTAAATCGCGAATAAGGATTTCTGGGTCGCTTTGCTGTTCGTCAAACGCCTCTTGCATGAACTCCTCAAAAGGGTCGACTTCCTGTTTTTCGATGACTAGGTTACCCGTTAAGCGAACCTGTAATATGCTATCTGGCGTGACACCTACTTTGTCTGAATCCTTGGTAGCTGCAACGATGATCGCAACGGCAATAATGATGAATATTAAGTTAAAGAACAGTTTGCGACTAAAATTAAGTACGCTCCAAATGCCGACAAACAAGGATTTTGTCCAGCTTTTACTTTCCGCCATAAAATATCATTCCTAAAATAATTAACCTAATCATAATACTAG
>CAYUZL010000216.1:0-3227 GCA_964449725.1 uncultured Alteromonas sp.
GTTATGAGGTCGCAGACCTCATTAATAGACTGTTAACTGTCCCAGAGTATCGTTATAGGAATGAATAGTCATGGATGAACTTAAAGAAAAACTGTTAAGAGCTAATGCGGATGGCAACTTTTTTGAGTTCATCCAAGAGGCTTATTATCAAGACCGAAAAGATGAAAAGCTTCTGCCTAGCATTTTGGCTGAATTGCATAATACAGGGAAATTAAATCTCGTAGAGTTATTCACCAGCTTTAGAAATAAAACTGAGAATCATGACTTCTTTTCAGTACGACGTGTTTTCGAAGAAGTTTTACCTGATATAAATGCTCCGGTAAAAGGCGTAGCTGAATGTGTGAAGCATCTTACGCTAGAAGCAGGCCAAGATATGGCTGCTTACATGCTTTTGTCGCCATTTAAAGAGTTTTGTAAAAAAGACATCGATAGAACTAAAGCTCTTTTGGATATAGCTTTAATCAATATTGATGAAGACTTTGACCATTTAACTACTGCTATTGAAGCTGGTGCAAGTAATGATGAAGTTACTTATGTAAATCAAGCTATTGAACTGCTTACTCATGAAAATGAGTTAATTAAACAAAGAGCCATTTTTGCATTGGGTAGAATCAACTACCAAGACAAAACGCTCATGGAACCAGTTGCAATAGCTATCACTAAATCATCCATGTCTTCACCAACTGATTTGATTTTGGCTACATCAATGCGAGCGCTATTTGCAGTTGTTTCTCAGTCTGATGATTTAGAAAGCTTGTTCTTGGATTTCTTACACACTCATTCAGATCACTTAGGTGATCTTTATATTCATGCAGCGTCAGAAATATTATTTCATGACGAAAAAAAGGTAAGCAGTAATGTTGAACCAAAGTTATTGAATATTTGCTGTTATACCAAGCCTGAAAACAAAGGCACTATCAATAATATTGATTTTGCTTTGGAGCGAATATTAAAAAGCAATCGATTCGATGATTGTGTGCTTTTTTTAGAGCGTTTTTTCGAATTAAGCGAGTACAAATTATCTGTAAAGTCTTTTGATAGTTTTGTTCGGGAACTACATAACCACCTAAATACTCACCTATCGGCATTACTTACAAGATGGTTGTTATCAAAAAGAATTAAGCTAGGGAAATACGCTTATGACCTTCTTCGGGATTTAGATAAAGGTATTTCTATTGGCTTTGACCCAGCTTTCGTAGCCAAGGAAAGCAAAGGCGTACACCTTTTCTTAGCGAGAAAAGCTTGTGGGTGGTTCTTTAATCAGCCTAAAACTGCAATTAGCTTAATTGAGTCGTTAGTTCTTGATGCTCCTGATGATGAATTAACAGATATTCAGCAACTTATTTTTCACCCTCTCTGTGTGAGTTACCCAGGAAGTATTCGAGACCATTTGGAAACATTGAATGAGTCAAAAGAAGACAGGGTTAAACAGGTTGCAACGGATGTGCTATCTGAATACGAAGAATACCAAGTATCAGTAAAAGCGGCTTTTAAAATAAACGAATTAAACCCTAGCGAGCAAGATAGGCATACATATTGGCGGCATCACAATAAGTTAATGAATGAATCGATGAAACAGGCTAGAAAAAAGTCGGTTCTTACCTCTTTGTTTGCTGGAAATGAGTCAGTATTGCTCTATGGAAACAAGTCGATTCACTATGTACACCATGGCGAGCAAAAGACCCGTCAGGAAGTTCCTCTTAGTGAAATCAGTACATCATTTGAGTTTGCCTCAATGCACAATCTTGACCCACACGGTTTAGAAAATATGATCTGGCAGTTTAAAGCGGAGGGCTGTACCTCATGAAGTTAGTGATAAGACAATATTTAGCCTCTTTGAAAGAACGAGGCGAGTTGGATGCTTTATTACCCGATTTACTGTCACAAATGGGCTTAGAAGTTTTTTTAAAACCTGGTGTTGGCAGCAGACAATATGGTGTGGATGTTGGTGCTTTTGGTAAGTTGTCTAGTGAATCAGAAAGTAAGGTATATTTATTCTCAGTCAAATCTGGCGATCTAGACCGTAGAGATTGGGACAGTACAAATCCACAAGATTTACGTCCGTCCATTAATGAAATTATTGATGTATTCATTCCGACGCGTATTCCAGCAGAGTACAATGAAAGTCCTGTTGAAATTTGTTTATGTTTTGGTGGTGAAGTTAAAGAAGAAGTAAGATCTAACGTAAGTATGTTTTTAGGCAAATTAAAAGCAGATGATTTAAGTTTTTCTGAATGGAATGGTGACAGGCTTGCTGATTTAGTAGAACAGCATATGCTACGTGAGGAACTGTTACCTAAGAACTGTCGCAGTTTACTTCGCAAGTCATTGGCGATGATTGACGAGCCAGAAGTGTCTTTTAAACACTTTAGCCAGCTTGCCATTAGCCTCACTTGTGCTGATGATAAAAAACCAAAAGATATTTTAACGGGTATTCGTCAATTATATTTATGCCTTTGGATTTTATACTCATGGTGCAGAGATGAGGATAACCTAGAGAGCGCATTTCTATCAGCAGAATTTACGATGCTAAATGCCTGGGAAGCTGCAAAGTTTGCGTTTAGCAAAAAAAACAAGGTAGCAGTTTCAACAATGACAACTTTGGATTCCATTCTTAAGTTAAATTTACAAGTATCAAATCAGTACATTGAAGAAAAAATCATACCTCATTGCAATAACTTGTATGCTTTATCACATGCAGTAAATCCGTCTTGTTCCACAGATGTAAACTTAAAGTTGTTCGATGTGCTAGGTAGGTTAGCCCTAACTGGTTGTTGGTCATACTGGTATTTAAGCCAAGTTAGTGATGAAAATGTAGAAGCTGGAAGATTTTTTTCAGAAGCAGTAACTAAATATCAAGATAGCATTAAGCAGTTAATCGTAAACAATCCTATTTTGTTTACACCATACAAAGATGAGCAAGCTATCGACTTAGTATTAGCTCTTTGGTTACTTTCTCTCGACCATAAACATTGGCGTGATATCAACTCTTGGTTAAGTAATATGTCCCGAGAGATATATCAAATGTTTAAGATTGGCGACAAACACCCAACTACAATTCAAAGCTATGCTGAATTAATAGAACACCCCATTGATAAAACCGAAGAGTATAGAAAGAGCGTTACTAAAGGTTCGATCTTATACCCATATATATCTACCTTTTCAGCGATTATGGGATTTTCAGAGCCATATGAAATAGTTAAAAAAATTAAAGAAGAGTTTTTACC
>CAYUZL010000217.1:0-11758 GCA_964449725.1 uncultured Alteromonas sp.
GCGCTTTATTGGTATCTGTATGCGCAATATGAACAACTTGAAGTTGTTAATTGATCAAATTTTCGAACTCGCTTATTTAGAAGGTGGCCAAGTCACCATTCAAAAAGAAGCCTGCGCCATAGGTGAGTTCTTATTTGATATTACTAGCAAATTTTCGCTAGATGCCAAAAACAAAAATATAACGCTGCGACTCGAGCCAGGCCAAATCGAAGGTTATGTAAATACTGATATGGGTAAATTAGAGCGTATTTTGTCTAACTTAATCGACAACGCAATTCGCCACACCCAACCCGGTGGACAAGTCACCTTATTTGTGGAAGAAACGAATAGCGGTTTTAATGTTGGTGTTGAAGATACAGGTGTCGGTATTGCAGAGAATGAAATTGAATCTATTTTCACACCAAGATATCAAGCCAGCAATACCCAAAAACAAGATGGTAAAAATGTCGGCTTAGGTTTAGCAATTAGTCAAAAATTGGTGAACTTACTAAACTCTGACTTAACTGTGAAAAGCAAATATGGTAAAGGTACCACATTTAGCTTTTCACTCCCTCAAGCATAATAATTGTTACTCTTACATACGCTCTAACTTTTCAATTCCAAGTAGCTCTAGGCCTTTAGATAAGGTCTTAGCTACTAATGCGATGAGCGCTAAACGACTTGCTTTTTCTTGCTCACTCACACCTTCTTTTAGAATAGGACAAGCTTCATAGAATGACATTAGCGCGCTAGCGACATCGTACAAATAGGTACACAGAAGATGCGGCGTTGCATCTCGCGCTAGAGTTTCAATGACTTCACTAAACTGAAGAAGCAATATGGCTAGCTCACGTTCTTTCTCATGATCTAACACCAAATTATTAGTGCCTAACGTGCTTGTATCTACACCAGATTTAGTTAAAACGCTATTCACTCGAGTATAGGCATACTGTAAATAAGGTGCAGTATTACCTTCAAATGACAACATAGAGTCCCAATCGAAGACATAATCCGTCGTACGATGCTTACTAAGGTCAGCGTATTTAATCGCACCAATACCAATATCATTGGCAACCGCGGCTTTTTCTTCATCGGACATGTCATTGTCGCGTTCGGCAATTAAATCACTGGCTCGTTGCACAGCTTCTTTTAACAGGTCAGCCAATTTGACTGTACCGCCAGTACGGGTTTTGAACGGTTTACCGTCTTTGCCTAACATCATACCAAAGGGACAATGCTCATAACTTTGTTCAGGGGCGATAAATTCCGCTTTTCTTGCAACAATTTCTGTTTGTTTGAAATGCAAAACTTGTCTTGCATCAGTAAAGATAAGCGTTCTGTCTGCATTCAATGTGTTGTTGCGATAACGAATGGCCGCTAAATCTGTTGTTGCATATAAAAATCCGCCACCGGATTTTTGTATAATATAGACCGCAGGCTTACCTTCTTTGTCTGCCAATTCAGGTAAAAAGACAACTTGAGCACCTTGATCCTCAACTGCAATCCCACTTGCTTTTAGCTCAGTGACAACATCGTTTAAATCGTCGTTGTAGGCACTTTCTCCCATAATATCGCCTCGTGTTAGCGACACATTAAGATAGTCATACACATCTTCAGAATGTTGAATGGAAATATCAATGAACTGTTGCCACAATGCTTTACAGCCTTCTTCGCCTTGTTGCAAACGAACAACATATTCTCTTGCTCTATCAGCAAAGCCTTCTTCATTATCAAAACGGACTTTTGCTGCGCGATAAAAGTCTTCTAAATCACTCAGTGCTTTTTCAGCAATTGCGTCTTCAGCCAAGGTATCGCTTAAATGGGCCAACAGCATGCCAAATTGTGTTCCCCAATCGCCCATGTGATTTTGTCTGATCACATCATGGCCTAAAAACTCGAGGGTTTTAACTACTGCATCACCAATTATTGTACTTCTCAGGTGCCCTACATGCATTTCTTTCGCTAAATTTGGGGCTGAATAATCAACAACAACTTTCTTTGATAGCTGTTTGGCTACGTTTAATCTTTCATCATTCAGCGCATCTATCGCAGACGCCGCAACGAAGCTATTTTTAAGAAAAATATTGATAAACCCAGGCCCTGCAATGTCGAGCTTTTCCACCACGTCATCAAGTTCCACCGCATCAACAATAAGCTCTGCAATATCACGAGGCGATTTTTTTAATTTTTTCGCTAACGCCATAGCCCCATTAAATTGATAGTCACCAAATCCTGGGCGGGTATTTTTCGCAACAGGTACAACTGGATTTTCAATGTTCATTGTGGCTAACGCAGCGCTAAAACGCGCAACGAGTAAAGTATGTATATTCATTAAAATTGTTCTCTTAGTGCTCGCGAGTCGTTGCGAATTCGATATCAGGGTAGCGTTCTTGTGCTAACTGCAAATTAACTCGAGTGGGTGCAATATAAGTCAAGTTATCACCGCCATCTAAAGCTAGGTTTTGCTCAGCTTTACGTCGGAATTCATCCACTTTTCGCTCGTCGCCATATACCCAACGGGCCGATGCGACATTGATATGCTCGTATATCGCATCCACTTTATATTCAGATTTAAGCCTAGCGACAACAACGTCGAATTGCAGAACACCTACTGCACCGACTATTAAATCATTATTAATTAACGGTCTAAAGACTTGCACAGCACCTTCTTCGGATAGCTGAATTAAGCCTTTTTGCAACTGCTTTTGCTTTAATGGGTCTTTTAACCGAATGCGCTTAAACATCTCGGGCGCAAAGTTTGGTATTCCAGTAAAACGGTAATCATCACCTGAAGTAAAGGTGTCGCCAATACGAATAGAACCGTGGTTATGCAAACCGATAATGTCTCCTGCATAAGCTTCTTCTAGTAAAGCGCGATCCCCCGCAAGAAACGTAAGCGCATCAGAAATACGTACGTCTTTACCTATTCTGCTATGACGCATTTTCATGCCTTTTTCATACTTACCAGAAACAATACGACAAAACGCAATGCGATCTCGGTGTTTGGGATCCATATTCGCTTGTATTTTAAATACAAAACCACTGAACTTGTCATTGTCTGAATCTATGCGCCCATCATTTGTATCTCGCCCTTGAGGCGCAGGAGCCCATTCCGTTAGACCGTCTAGCATATGGTCAACACCGAAATTACCCAATGCAGTTCCAAAGAACACCGGGGTGAGCTGGCCTTCATTAAATAGCTCTGCATCAAATTCATTTGACGCACCCGTAACCAGCTCTAGCTCATCCCGCAATTGTTGCGCTAAGTCAGACCCTATTGTTTCATCTAGTTCTGGATTGTCTAATCCTTTAACAACCCGTAGTTCTTGTATGGTATGGCCCTGTCCCGATTGGTATAACAAGGTTTCATCACGTTGAATGTGATAGACGCCTTTAAACAGCTTTCCACAGCCAATAGGCCAAGTAATAGGGGCGCATAAGATATCTAGCTCTGTTTCAACTTCATCAAGTAATTCCAGAGGATCGCGAATATCTCGGTCTAATTTATTCATGAAAGTAACAATAGGCGTGTCGCGCAGACGTGTTACTTCCATCAGTTTACGGGTGCGATCTTCAACCCCTTTCGCCGCATCGATAACCATTAAACAGGAATCAACGGCAGTCAGTGTTCTGTAGGTATCTTCAGAAAAGTCTTCGTGTCCGGGCGTGTCGAGCAAGTTAACTAAACTATCGCGATAAGGAAACTGCATTACCGAGGTGGTTACTGATATACCTCGCTCTTTTTCCATTTCCATCCAGTCAGACTTTGCGTGCTGCCCTGACTTTTTACCTTTTACCGTTCCGGCAGTTTGAAGCGCATTTCCAAAAAGTAACACTTTTTCAGTAATAGTTGTTTTACCTGCATCTGGGTG
Organism: uncultured Alteromonas sp.; assembly: GCA_964449725.1. Classification (GTDB taxonomy): domain Bacteria; phylum Pseudomonadota; class Gammaproteobacteria; order Enterobacterales; family Alteromonadaceae; genus Alteromonas_F. The sequence continues at coordinate 3,852 of CAYUZL010000217.1, forward strand.
AGAGATGATAGCAAAAGTCCTTCTCTTATTGATTTCATTGATAAAATTGGCTTCAGCCATGTATCTAATTTCCCATTCTGTACAAGTATTTGTACAAATAAATAAAGTTAACTCTAAGCCCTGATTTCCAAGTTGTCTGCCACGGCTTACAGCCAGCAAAACCTCCCATCAAAGCATTGAAAAATTCGAGCGCTATTCTAGCAAAATGACTAAGCGTTATAAATCAAACACCCAGTACTTCTTTTAGCTTTTCTAACGCTAGCTTATGTTTATCATCTGGCATTTTGGCCAGATTAATCTGTTTCCATTTAATAGCCGGAAGCTCACTTACATCTTCAAGCTCAAGTGATGCCCAATCTGGCTCTCGTTTTTTAAACGATAGTAAAAAACCTTTTTCACTATCAGTAAGCCCTTGGTGAATAAGCTCCACCAATCGCTCTCGAACAGCGACCAGTTCTTCAAGCGGTACGTCCGTCTCGGCCATATTTGCAAATTCACCTGCATAGATGACTGATATATCTTTAAATTGCGGTCTTAGCAATTCGGCCATGGGTCTATTATGGCTTGAGAGATAGATAGTTAGTGCTTTTCGTATCTCGTCATTTAGGCCTTCATTTTCCAAGAGCCATTTCACATCAAATAAGTCTCTTGGATACTACCTATCTAGTGCGGCGCATATTTTGCCCGCATAAAGATCAGCTAATGCCACCACTGGCACTTCAGCATAACCAAACTCATCTTCTACAGAGGCGCAAACTTCCATCATTTGCGGTTCGTAAACCGTGCCACGTAGCACGGGTGAGAGTTCTACCTTAATCTGTACTCCATTGCGGCCAACAATCAGCCTCAGCGCATCGCGCTTTGATTTATAGGCATCGGTAAGCTCGACATCTTTAAACGCAGCTTTTAAATCTGCGCTTATCGCATCTAGTACCTCACTAATTTCCTTTAAAGCCTCATCACGGCTTTTCATAGGCAGATAAACCAGATCAATATCAACCGACAAGCGCGGAAAATCTCTAACAAAGAGATTGATCGCCGTACCGCCTTTAAGCGCGAAGCATTCTTGCTTTGCGACGAAGGGCAAAACCTGCATCAATAACTGCACTTGCTTGTAATAAGTACTGTTTCTATCTCTCATTTTCTTATCAGGGCTAGCTTTCGCTTTCCATTACCATATATGACGGTACCGTGATTAAAAAATCTGTATCCAGTTTTCCGCTTTTGGCTACCACACGCTTACCTGAGCCTAAGTCATAATCCTTGGCGTTTAGCTTGCTAAACCAAGGATAGGATTGGCGTTTAGCCAACCAAAAAAACAAGCGTTTAGCCTTTACGCTCTTACAAGCTTTTAAAAGCGTATCGAGCTTTCTAGGCGATAAGTTCACAAGCCCCTGCATAAGCTCGTCAGCATGCTCAAAGGTCACGCTCTCTGGCAAATTCATCAATAATTCTAATATCGCTTTCTCAGGGCATGAGAAATATACAGGCGGCAATTCAGCCTCCCACCCATGCTCTTTGATAAAAGCTTTGTCTGCTAACAGACTTTCAGGCCATAACCTGCTTGTACTGTGCCCTTCAAATTCAAAAGGTAATGACAAACGCGCCATCCATGTCGGCAATTTACCTGCCGCATAAAGATGAATATGCGTTTTCTTACCCAATGACAGATACTGCGACAAGCCAGATAAAGAAAGCGCTGATAATCCACCGACGACTACGGGCGGCACACTAGCCTCCTCGTCTTGCTCCATACTCTGCATAGAGGCTACTACACCTTCCCAGCTCACAGAGCGGGAATACTGGCTATATACACCTGCTGCGAGTAACAACAAGGTATCTGTTTTGACGGCATTGTCTATGGCATGGGCGCTCAAGCCCTGCTCGGCTAGCCACTTTTTAGTGGCTAACATGCCATAAGGTAAAAGCACTTTAAGCGACTGCTTATATGCGCCTTTTACGCCATCGTCCTGTAAAGTTGTGCTATTCACTAAGCGCACTGACCTTTCTATGATTTTTGGCTATCAAGCCCATTAAAGCATCCAAATAGTTTGTGTTTTATACTATTCACGGCGTTAATCGCCGTAAATATCAATAGATATAAACTAACATAATTCAAATGAGTTTACCAATGTTATTTTATCCGGCGCCAATCGCCGTATAAATAACAAAAAACAAACCAGCCTTATTTAAACTTTAGAGGCGTAAGCCTGACGACAGCGGAGACAGTACCAGCGAAGCATAATCGATATAGGCCGACAGGCCTCTTAAGCTCCAAAAGCGTGCAAGCGTTGCCCCAGCCTCAAACGGCAAGGGCAATTGCTGTTAATGGCTCCAAAATGTATGAACTTCCCTGTAGCCCGTCTCAATGGTAAAAATATCCCCGCTTAACTCCATATCACGCCCCATTTTTTCATAGTCGATAGAGTAAACAAGGCTAAGCCAATTGTGCCAACCGTGCCCCAAGAAGTGCCAGTAAAAACAGATACCACGGAGCAAATTATGCAAGTTAAGGGTAAAAATGCCCAAAACAGGTAGGGAAACCGCAACGCTTTGAACCATGACGTTTTGTATATTTATCCATTTATGGCCATGTAACAAACTAAAAATAGCGGTAATGCTAATTCCTATAAAAAGTGGAATATGTGGCGCACCTTTGAATACTAAAATTTTTACCATCAGTATCGCGAGTGTACTAAAAATAGCAATCAGAGCCATTTTCCAACTACGCTGAGGGACAGTTTACATAGCGCATTTTTCCAAAGGTGTTTTTACAAAAGTAAACTAAATAGGCATTATTGAGCTAGAACACAAAGTAGCATATCAATACAATTTTTTAAATGTCGACAACTGTGTATACAATGATTAGGCGTATATCTGTTCATCAACCCCAAAGCGAGGGTAAAAAATGATTCGAATTGTTACCCTACCACTTTGGGGATCGCTCAAAGTTTACACATGGCGCTTGTTTTTTAGTGACCTAATCGCTGGGCTTGTAACCGCATTGGTAGCCGTCCCGCAAGTCATGGCATACGCCCAATTGGCAGGTTTACCTCCTGAATTAGGATTGTACAGTGCGGTCGTGCCCTTATTTTGTTACGCGTGTCTGGGTAGTAGTCGTACCTTGGTGGTTGGGCCCGCTGCTCTGATCTGTTTATTAGTGTCATCCAGCATTCAAAGCTTAGCCCCCGAATCAAGCCAAGCCTATTTAGTTTTGTCGGTTAACTTAGCCCTTTTAACAGGGATCTTTTTGATGATGTTGAGTATTCTCAGACTAGGCAGTTTCGCTAATATGATTAGCCAACCCGTTGTCACGGGATTTACCAGTGCATCAGCGGTAATTATCGCCGTCAGTCAATTACCCGTAATCTTAGGGATAATCGTTTCCAAAGGGAATTCGTTACAACATACTATTGTTGAATTGATCAATAATATTCTTCTTGTGAATCCTGTTGTTATCCTTATCAGTTTGACCAGCTTTGTGTTTATTTGGGTGTGGAACCGTTATATTCCTATCTTGACTCGTCGTTTACACTTGCCGGATATACTTTCCCAAGGGTTAAACAAAACAGCATCAATTGTCCTACTTGGTTTAAGTATCGGCTTAGTGACAAAGCTCTCCCTTGCAAATCAATATGATTTAGCAATTGTTGGAACTATTCCAAATGAGTTACCCACATTAAGTACTCACTTAATCAAACTATCCTATTGGCCAGAGCTGATATTGCCAGCATCGTCTATTGCGCTTTTGTGTTTTTTAACCAGTATTTCAACGGGCCTTTCATTGACAAATAAAAGTCAGGATAAAATAAACCCAAATCAAGAATTACTGGCACTGGGTGCTGCCAATGTAGGCGCGGCATTAACAGGTAGTTTTGCCTTAGCGGCAAGCTTGAGTCGTTCAATGATCAATTATTCTTCAGGGGCCATGACCCAAGTATCAAATCTCATATCGGCACTGGTAATGTTGATGAGTATATTGCTATTAACCCCTTATTTAGCAAATTTGCCAAAAGCCGTGTTGGGGACCATCGTCATTTTTTCAGTAGTGCCAATGATGTTGATACCCAACCTCCGTCAGTGCTGGCAATTTAACAAAGGTGATGGAGTTTGTTTGTTTTTTACCTTTTTTTCTACTTTGATTTTAGGTCCTGAAAAAGGAATTTGGGCAGGTATTATTTGTTCGGTAGTGTTGTTGGTACATAGATCGAGTAAACCAAATGTAGTTGAAGTAGGACGCGCAGAAAATGGATACTTCAGAAATATTCAACGTACCCAAGTTAAGACCTTAGACAATACTTTGTTTTTGAGAGTGGATGAAAACCTGTTTTTTGCCAATATCCAGCATATTGAAAACTATCTATTCAAATCATACAAGAGCCGTCCTGACGTCAAGCATATTGTCATAATATGTAGCTCAGTGAGCGCAATTGATGAAACTGCATTACGGCGTATAGAGAATTGGATTACTGCTCTTCAAAAAGACGGCGTTATTTTGCACTTGTCTGATGTTAAAGGCTTTTTGCGAGACAAGTTAGCGTATACGAATTTGATTGAACAACTTAAACCCGGTCAACTTTTTTATACCGCAGATGATGCCATGAAACACTTGGAACAGTTGCCGTAACCCGGTGTTCTTAACTAATTTATTTTCTAGCGACTATCTATGCCAACAAATAGCGACTCTTTAAAAAACGCAGAGATTAAACTGTCTAGTGCACTGGCGATTTACAAAACGATACGCGATGAGATTTTGCAACTCGTATTGAGTCCCAGTTCGAACATAGATGAGAACAGCATGGCTAAGTAAGCGTTTTGGCGTGTCTCGCTCGCCGGTAAGGGAAGCTGTCATGCGGCTCGCTGCGGCAAATCGAACAAAGGCTGACCTTAGGTTTATTTTGGAACAAAATCAGCAGTATAAACACGCCGTTAAAAGTAAAGATATCGTATCGATGATCAACCAAAATCACGCATTCCATCTTGCAATTGGCAGAGCATCACACAACCAATATTTTACGTATATGTACTCTCGATTGTTGAATGAAGGCCGGCATATTCTCAGAGTTTATTACCGATGGTTTAATGATGAGCCGCCAGCTGAAATGGTTAATAGTCATGATCGTATGGTCGACGCCATTGAGCGTAAAGATATTGACTTAGCAGATCAACTGGCACAGCAACATGCAAAACAACTTAGTGATGGATTTATCCGTTATTTAAGTCAACGTCAAACAGATGGTATCAACTTGGATTAAGTATAAGGAATATTAACGCTGTAGCCTTGCTATAGTAGTGACAGCTATATTTGAGTCTGGTTTTACGTTCCCCCAATAGGGGTTTTGAAAAAACAAAGGCGATGCCATTCCGGTAAGAAGCTACTCTCAATTTAATTTACACCTAAAAAGATATGATATAACACAACAAGCATTGTGAAATACTGAGTCGATGCCTTCAATGTCAATTACTGCCCACCTTCCTGTTACTGTATTATCTGGTTTTCTCGGAGCCGGGAAAACAACCGTACTCAACCATATTCTTAACAATAGAGATGGCCTAAAAGTGGCAGTTATCGTAAATGATATGAGTGAAATCAATATCGATGCAGCCACCATAAAAAATGAAATCAGCTTTAATCGAGCAGAAGAAAAACTAGTAGAAATGAGCAACGGTTGTATTTGTTGTACCCTGCGAGAAGATTTATTGATTGAGATTACCCGTCTTGCACAAGAAGGAGTTTATGATTATCTCGTCATTGAATCGACAGGTATTTCAGAGCCGTTACCCGTTGCAGAAACATTTACTTTTGCCGATGAAGATGGCGTGAGTTTAGGCGATGTGGCGTCGTTGGATACTATGGTCACGGTAGTCGATGCTCTGAACTTTTTGAATGACTATGATAAAGCTCAATCACTACAAGAAGTGGGCGAAAGTTTAGGAGACGAAGACGAACGCAGTGTCTCCGACTTATTAGTAGAGCAAGTTGAGTTTGCAGATGTACTGCTAGTAAGCAAAATAGATTTAGTCTCATCAACCGAATTAGAACGCTTAAAAAGCATTCTTACAACACTAAATACTCAAGCCGATATACTTCCAATTGAAAATGGAAACGTTCCGATTAAAGCTATATTAGCCACAGGAAAATTTAGTTTCGAAAACGCCCAACAAGCGCCAGGTTGGCTAAAAGAACTCCGTGGAGAGCACGTACCTGAAACCGAAGAGTTTGGTATTAGCAGTTTTGTTTATGCCGCACGACGTCCTTTTTACCCCCAGAAATTTTATGACTTTTTACACAGCAAAGACATAGCGGGAAAACTGATTCGATCAAAAGGTTTTTTCTGGTTAGCGACACGTCCTCACCTAGCTGGAAGTTGGAGTCAAGCAGGAGGAATGGCAAGGTATGGCGCGGCAGGATTATTTTGGAAAGCCGTACCTGAAGATCAATGGCCGGATGACCCAGAGTATTTGCAGTCCATCGAAGAACAATGGGTTGAACCCTTCGGTGACATGCGTCAAGAGCTGGTATTTATTGGTCAAGGTTTAGAAAAAGAAGATATTATCGAACGACTTAATAACTGTTTATTGAGCGAAGAAGATATGGTCAAAGGCCGAGAATACTGGTCAACCCTAGCCGATCCGTTTCCATCTTGGGGACACTAAATACAAGTCGTAGAATAGACAGATCAAGTTAAGACTTATTCATTTAAATAGCAAAAATACGTGAAAATCTATAAATATAGGCACATTATCAGTGCCTTTTCTCGAATTTTAGGGTTTCCTACGCCAGGGTAATAGTTAGCTCGCTTGCCAATCTCGCTAAAACCGTGTTGTTGATAAAGCCGAATCGCCGCTAAGTTTGAAGCTCTAACTTCTAAAAAGCACTGAGAGATCGTTTGAGTGTCAAATTGTGTAATTACCTTTTTCAAAAACTCGGTACCAATGCCTTTATTTCTAGCACTCTGATGTACAGCTATATCCATTAATGTGATTTCATCTAATACCTGCAAAGTAATAGCATAAGCAATAATAGAGTTACTTGTATCTGATGCAATATAAAGAGTGTACGGGTCGCTCGCCATATCGAAAAAAGCCCTTTTCGACCACGGATATGGCTGGCTTTCTTGGTGAATTAAAAAACATTGCTCAATCTGTGCTTCCTGACCAACAGAAATGATATGTAGCTCAATCACACCAAAGGCTCAGCACATTTACACATTGCATTCCATAGACTTTTCTTTTGCGATGCTGATAAAACATTTAATTGAAATGGCACAGACACAAGCGATGAGGAAAATAATGGAAGTTTAGAATCATCGACTTGCCATTCCTCAGTACTAGGTAGCGCTATATTGATGTCTTCGAAAAAAGTCAGAATATCGGTAATGACTGGTGAACTAGTATCTGTAAGCTTAACAACTTGTTTGATGTTTGATACTGAAATTTCAGGCTGTTTCTGAATGGTACTTTCAGGAATATTTTTTGACTTTACAGACGAACGAAGTGATTGAATAGGATCAATATTGTGAGCTGGTAGCACATCACAAGACTGCACTTTTTCTTTAGTATCGTCGGATTGCTGTGTTTCAAACACAACAATTCCCATTTGTTTCAATAAAGCGTGTTGATAATCACTTAACATGAGTAAACAAAGAGTACTTAAAAAAAGTGGCAGGGGTGGAGGGACTCGAACCCCCAACCATCGGTTTTGGAGACCGCTGTTCTACCAATTGGAACTACGCCCCTGCATCATCCTGTAATTAAAACCACTCAAATTACAGTTACACCACTTTTGTGAAATCTTGTTTTGGGGGAATTCAAAAAGCGGGGGAGCGCCATTATACTAATCTAAAATCGGATAGCAACTACTGAGTCCTAATTAACAAGATATGTCAAAACGTCCTCTTTGGTTA
>CAYUZL010000218.1:0-6711 GCA_964449725.1 uncultured Alteromonas sp.
TTATTAAAGCGTATCAAGATTTCAAAATATCCATTCTTTAATAAATGTGTCATTAACTTGCCTTAAATGAATGTCTTAATTGGTTAACCAAAAAGATAAACACCAATTAAAATTAAGGGAATAATTTGAGTGCATTTAACTTCACCCATAGCGGTATTCGTGTTCATCCTATTTGTTTTTGGGAGCGGGACCTTCTTAAGATACGTAAATTCATTTCGTCGAAAATTTCAGACAAACAAGATGTTGATGATTTAGTACAAGAAACGGTTCTAAGAACAATTAAGAGCCGAGGAAAAGAAGCGCCTTTAAATTCTGTAGCATACCAATTGCAAGTGGCTAAAACCGTGATTTACGATTACTGGGAGGAGAGTGTAGCCTTAGGTAATTGCCACGAAAGTGACGAACTCGACAATCAAATAGATTTTGGCCGTACGCCAGATGAGCAGTTTGTTGATGATGTTAAGTTGAAGGCGTTGTTCTCAGTAATTGAACAAATGCCAAGACTGAGACAACAAGTTTTCACTATGCGTAGAGCAAAAGAAATGAGCCGAGAAGACATTGCAAGTAAGCTCGGTATTTCCATTGACTCAGTTAAAAAACACATAAATAGAGCAAAGGCTGATTTGGCCCTGCATATGGAGTTGCAAGGCTGGAATGATAAAGACTAAAAAGGAAACTAGGGGCTAAAAATTTTTGCTTATTCATGTTTAGAAATAGCTTTGCTGTCTTTAGACGTTAGGTACTGAAATAAAACGTGACTATCTGATGCCCCTAATCCAGTTACATGATTCTTGTGTCTCAGTTTCTCTGCTAGTGGAGCATTTTTTAATGACGACAAGTTAGAGATAACGATATCTAGTTCCTGTAAATAGGTAGATTGATACCCAAGTTGGTCGTGTTTTATTATTCGTAAATAAGGTTGTTTGTTTTTAACCTTGAGATAAGAGTGAATTGCCTGTTCTCCTAGAAAGTCATAATCAACAATACCGTGCTTATTTTTCCCTAACCATCGAGGCGCTAAAAAAATATGATTGTCTATGAGCTTTTCTATATAGGTTGAATTAGCTAACAAGTCTAAACCTTCGCTAATACTAAGTGTTTGACGTGCCGATGCGCCCTCATAGTTAACGTGGTTGAGTTGGGTGTTGAACTTTCTATATACCGCAACAAGCAGTTTACCTCGGTGGCTATTTAAGGCTTTTGAACTTTCTCCATACGACACTAGCTTCTCTTCAGAAACTAAAGGAGCTACCGCTTTGACAATTTGCTCGATTTTCTTTTGAATAACCATATTGGATGGTATATCTGTGTTATTGCCATTTAAGTGGGTCAGTTCAAACAACACGATCACAGGCATATGTTGTGGGTGAGCGTCAGACCAATTGACAACTTTTTGTAAACACATAGTGATGCTTTCACAATGCTGAGGCTCACCTTTTTCGTCATGGGCAACTCGGCCTGAGTTATCCCACACATCAAATTCCAGTATGCGTATTCCCTTATTCAGTTGTTGGGTTAAATTGAGTTTTTGCCATCGCTCAGATGTGGCTAAATAGCTGTTATGGGAATAAGTGATGTAAGAATGGATCTGTGACAGTTTAGCGCTTAGTGAACTTCCTGCCAGAAGGTTAAAAAATAGTATTAAATAGGCGAACTGCACCAGAACATAGATACGCATTTAGTGTTTTTCCTTATCCGCTTCGGATTGAATAACGGCATATTTTCCTTCGCGATTTATCATGGCCCAAAGTGTTTGGTTGTTGTGGTTATACCCCCACAGCTTCATGTGGCAATGTTCTGGCAACACTTTTCCATTTTTATCTTTTGGCATTCGGCCTCGGCGTTCTTTGCCGTACACAACACTAAAGTCTTCACTGTAGGCGGTAGCAACAAAACAAGCCTTGTTGGTGACAACGTGCCATTGGCGGTTATTGTCGTCATATCGGGCTAAGTACGCATTGGTTAACTGTGCGTTTGGAACACTGAGAGATAAAGTAACTGTATCGGCGTAGCCTTGCTGAGCTTGTTCAGATGTTATTGTTTCAGGGTTAGCAACTTGCTTACCTTTATTATCAAAGAAAAACGTTGATGGTGACGCAGTTAGCGGCAGTCCTTGTGCGTCGAAACTACTTCCTGTTTGCCCACTGATACCGCTGATCATGACAATATCGGAAACCGTTATGCTGTCGTTATCATTAAACCAACTGAAGGTGAGTAATTCGTTAAGAGGGACCCTTTTTTTATGGTGCGTATCGCCCGATGGCGTTTGAATTTGGTGAGTGTTAAAAGTTAAATTGTATCCGTCGTATATGGCAGCGGAGGATCCCAAATAACCACTTTTCTTCGGTGCTTCACTGGTGAACCAGTAGTTTTGTCTGGGTTTAACGATGCGTTTATCGGCGTCTATGGCGTAGTGGTATACGTCACCTTTTTGCCAATTGGCATCCAAGCGTTGCCAGTTGACTTTATTTGAAGCTTTATCCAAAGTGGGTTTTAACCATTGCTGGTTGTGACTCTCCCAGTGTAATCCTTGGGTCATATCATTGGGGCTAAACGAAATAGGGTGATACCAATTAGTAATGCGTATTTCTCGGGACGACATTTCTACTATTACAAAAGATAGAGAAGAGGTTCTGTGATGCTCATCGACAAAGTTGTGCTGGGCTAAACCCACTTCATATTCTGGGCTGAAGCCGAATCGGTTTTCGTAGGCTTTCCACGAGGCATTACCAGTAATGATTTGAGTGAACATGTTCTTTACAGGAGCGTTCGAATTCGCCCGAATGAGGCTGCGAGAGTATTGATGATCGTGGCCAGATAAATACATAACTTGATGTTCAGCGAACAAACTTAAAATATCTTGGGTTAGGTTCGGAGCAATAGCTTCTTGCATATGCATGTAACCAATTTGCCCTATGTCCAAACCGAAGAGGTTTTCTGTAGGCGCATTAGTGGTGTTGATGCCTTGGGAGCCTGTTAATGGTCGTTTTTTGGGGGCCAATGGTTCATGGGCAAATACCACTCTGTGCTTTACTGAGTGTTTGTGCTTTTCTAGTACGTCTTGCAACCAAGGTTTAAGTAAGGTCCATGAGCCTCGGTAGCTATTGTTTATTAGGCTACTGAAGTAATAATCGAGACCAATAAATAACGTGTCTCCTTCAACAAAGTAATACACCAAATCTTCAATACCGGGATAGCCAATCACTAAGCCTTTGGCAATTTTGTCTTGAATTAAACTTCCAGGGTAAGCTTGATATAGTTTATAGCCTTGATCAAAGGTATCGTTTGCTTGGTAGGCATCAATGCCGTTATCAACATTATTAACCGATGTCGGTTTGCCAACGTGAGGGGCGGCATCAAACCATTGTTGCCAGTCGTTACCGTCAACAACCTCGTGATTTCCCCGCACAGGGTAAACATTGATGTGGTTTGTTAAGAGTGGTTTGGCAACCTTTTCCATCCACTGCTGATATTCGTGTTCACTGCGCAAGTCGGTTAAATCTCCAACGGCTAAAACCATATCGACTTGTTCTTCTATGATTTTAGCGACAATTGGTTCAACAAGAGGGAGGGGCAAGTGACGGTAGCCAATGGGGAAATCTTTTGGGTTTTCGACCAGCGTAGGGTTTTGATTTTCGTTTAACACAAGCTTAGGGTGCCAATAGCTAGCGCCATTACTGCTTATATCAATAAGGAACCCTTCGCCGTCGTAATAACCATCTTTGTTCCAATCTATGCCTAAGTGAGTTTTAGTCCCATTGGGAAGTGTGACTCTATTTTTACCCCAGTTGTCGTCGGCCCCTTGGGTGTCGGGAATAACCGCAAATTTCAATGAGAAATCATCGGTATTAGCGTGGGCAAATGAAATACTGAGTAGTAGTGAGGCGAGTAGGGCGAGTAAACCTTTATTGGCAGGAATAGCAGGGTAAAGCATGTTCAAAGCTCGATATGTAAAGCAAAAATAGGTACGGCATATGCCGTACCTTGTTGAGGGTTAAAACTGATATGACGCACCAAGGTAAATAATACGTCCACTATTAGTTACATTATAAAGTCGGTCAACATTGTCTTTACGAGAGAATTGCTGGTCGGCTTGGTCCGTTAAATTAGACCCTTCTAATGTAAGCTTCAGGCTTTCAGTTAATTGATAAAACGCGCTTAGGTCCCAAAATGTAGAAGCCTCGAAACCAGAAAAATCTTGATCGTTGCCTACGGCACCGCCGTTAATGTACTTGCTTCGGTAATTAAACGACAGTCTCACGCCCCACTGTTCAGTTTCATAGTAAGTGGTTAAGCTTCCTGTGACATCTGATAAGTTGGGGAAATCTCGAGTATCAACCACTTCACCATTAACAAAGTTTTCTACTTCACCGTCAGTAAAACTGACATTACCCACCATACCTAACTTATCGAAAGGCGCAGGTAAAAAGTGAAAATCACTTTGTAAACTAAATTCAGCGCCTTGAATGAAGGCTTCACCTGAGTTAGTCGAAAATGACACTAGCGTGGGCGAATCTGCGGTGAAACCTTCGGGGAGTAAATCGAGGGATACACCGGTTTCGCCAAAGGTAGAGTTTTGATTCACATCAATAATGTAGCCGTCTAAGTCTTTTCTGAATAAACCTATGGCGAGATACCCAACTTCATCAAAGTACCATTCAAACCCAAGATCCCAGTTTAGTGAGGTGTAGGGTTCAAGTTCAGGGTTGGCACCATTGACTTCTAAACTTTCTCCTTCGGCACTGACTGTGGGAGTACCAGCAAGGTCATTGTATGATGGACGTGTCAGGTTTTCGCTAACACTGAATCTAACCAAATGGTCAGCACCAGTTTCTAGTACTAGGTTGAGTGCAGGTAATATTCCATCATAGTCTCTGCTAAAGGTATCGACTTCATCATTAATCAAAAACTCAGTACTGGTGTCGGTTTGATAATAGCGAGCGCCTAAGTTACCTCGAAAAGGCATATCAGCAATCATGCGATCCCATTCGTATTGAACATATAAGTTCGTGGTTTCTTCTGTTACACCGTTTGTGGAATCGCCAATACCTAACTCGATGCTAGTTTCTTGCGTACGATTTGGGTTGTTTTGTACAAAATCACTGTTTAGTACTGCTTGTGCATCAACGACAGCCCAGCTGACTTGCTGATTGTCAGATACAGTGAAGAAGAAGTTATCATCGAGTGCTTGCGCATATTCAGCACCATTGTCTACATTGTTTAGAATATCGCGAATATCAACCCGTACCGTGGCGTTGTCTAACTCTTTAAAAGATGCACCAACTTTTAATGTGTCGGTATCGTTGATTAAGTAATGTAAATCTAGCTTGAATGTGGTGTTTTCAGTATTGTTGTAACTTTCTGCAATATCGATTTCTTCTAACCAATATTCGCTGGCATCGGTTAAGTCTTGGCCATAACTAATGTCTGGCGATAGAATGTCGTCAGTGTAATCAAAGGTGAAATCACCACGGCGCTCTACATACACTTTTAAACTGTTTACTTCTAAGTCGGATGTTTCATTACCGATAAGTGCGTGGAGTGATAGGTTTTCGCTGAGTTCCCAATTTCCGGTTAATGCAATTTGCGTAAAATCAGTATCAACTTGGTGATCCCGACTTTCTACATTGATGTTGGTATTTAAAAACTCACCAAACAGTAGAACACCATCTTCAATAATGACATTATTGGTAGTAACGCCCGCACCATAGGCCATAGAGCCTTCATTGCCTCTGGGGTTAACGTGGTATTCGTCTCGCTCGTTGTCCAATTGTCCGTATAGCAAATCTAAGGTTAAGTCGAAACTGTCGGCTTTGTATTGCAGTGCTGACGTTATCCCTATACGGGTTTGCTCATTGCCCCATTGAGATAATCGGCTGGCGCGAGGAGCTAGTACTTCTCCAGCGCGAATGGCCGCTTCATCTTCTGCTGATACTTGCGGGCCGTAAATTGAAGCGTCGCCGTTGTCGTCGGCTCTTTGTCTCCAGCGAAAGGTGTTTACGCCTTCTTCAATGGATTCTCGCTTACTATAGGCAACCGACACTAACGCACCAAATTTATCCCAAGTGTTTGATGCAAGAAAAGCCACCCGTGATGCTACGCCGAACACTTTGTGATTGTAGCCGAGTTGCCCAGAAACCGCCCCGTTAAAGGCGCTATAGTCAAAAGGTTTTGCGGGGCGTAAGGATACATACCCCGATAGGACGCCTTCATCTTGCTGGGAAGAATATGATTTAGTGACGTCGATTTGGTTGAATAGCTCGGACGCAAATAAATTGAAGTCAAATGCGCGATCGCGACTTCCTTGAGCGCGACTGTCTTGGGCGGTATCGGTATTCCCGAGTACATCCATACCATTTAATTGTACTAAGGCGAAATTGGAATCCATACCCCGTATTGCGATTCGACGACCTTCACCGCCGTCACGAGTTACCGCTACACCAGGAATACGCTGAAGCGCTTCTGCTAAGTTTAAATCTGGAAAATCGGCTATGTCTTCTGCCACAATACTGTCGCGAGTTCCTACGGCATCGCGCTTTAAATCACGGCCTTTTATTAAGGTACTGCGAAAGCCTGTAATACTGACTTTTTCTACGTCTTCTTCACTTGCTTCTTGTGCATATACGGTTTGGCTATTAGCAAATATGGCTGTTACACAGCTGGCAATTAACGTCATGGTGTAACGGTTTTTTGTCGCTTTTAACATAATGC
>CAYUZL010000219.1:0-2943 GCA_964449725.1 uncultured Alteromonas sp.
AAATAATAGCATCCCCTAACTCTACCACCGCACTTGTTTCTGCTTTAGGAAAATCGTCTCGAATAGTTCTCCAGAACGGATCGAGTTCTTCCGCCGCTGTCTTCAAAGCATGTTCAAATTCCCGAATCTTCTCTTCACTCATAGCTCTAGTACACATAACGCCCACAAAACGGGCGCGCGCTGTTTGCGCGTCCGAATGAACGCAGTGAATGGCAGTTGTTGTTCTTGTTAGGTTTCATGAGCAATAGTCTTCGTTATCACTGTCTATATGGGACTGTACTTTAGCTTCACTTGATAGCATTTCATAAGTTGGCCATGGTGTTTTTTCATTTTTACCTGACCAGGTTAAATGAACATACACATATCCCATTTTTCTTATTTCAAAAATAACGTCATCTGATGCACCGCTTGTTGCAAAAGACCTGAACTGCCCTAAAAATTTATAGAGATAATGATCTTTTGAAAGCTCTTTCTCTAATTCATCAACTAATTGAGTTCTATTAAATGCTTCTTCCCAAGGTTCTTTGAAATTTATCATTCGAGTAAACCTAACGCCAATAACACGGGCGCGGGCGTAGCACGCGTCCGTGCGCTGCAAGCGCATTGTGTTTGTTCTTGTTAGGTTTCATTACTAGTTTTGAAGAATTTTTTGAGTTGTTTAGCAAAAACACTCTTTGGAATCGGGCCCGACCACTTATTTCGAATAGAGTATTTTTTTAACTCTCGGACTCCAGTCTGTAACGGATAATACAAATATAATTCAGGAGCCATAACAGGTCCGATAATGGTTCCATTTCCAGAAATTTTTGCAATGATTGGGGTGAAGTTACCGCTGGATATTTTATTTTTTCTATTTAGCTTTCTCAAATCGAAGTGGTTAAGCATTACCATATAGGTTCCCCTGAATGCCTCTTTCATGTCATCCCGTTTCATTAATGCTCTGATGCTTTTGCAATGATTATTCCTATCAGAATAGATGTATACGTAAGGAATAAGCTCTTTATCCTTTGCGTATCTATAATGAGACTGCAAGTAATCAGAGAGCTCTACAGTTACCTCTTCAGCAATCCAATTATCTGGTGTTACATCAGGTAAACTAGGCGAGGCTCGAAGCTCCGTAACAACACCGTTACTGGAAAGTAGAAAAACTATGAGAAAGTGTTTGAAATGATTCTTTATGTTCATAATAAGTAAACCTAACGCCTTTAAAACGGGCGCGCGCTTTTTGCGCGTCCGAATGAACGAAGTGAATGTAAGTTTTTATTCTTGTTAGGTCTTTCTTTGTTCATAACTATAGATTTGTAAAATCCTCCTAACAACCGCTATCAAACAAACCAATATAAAAGAGGTCGTTATATTTTTTTTCAACATCATTTATTAAAGTCAAAGCGTCAGTATAGTAAAAACTTGCATTCGCCGATGTAATCCCTTTTTTTGAGCAAATTTCAAGAATTTTTTCAAATTCCTTTGCGTCAACAGCCATTTTATTCAAAATATTTTGCAATGGTAAATCCCGATCGTAGACTTCCATTATTCCAATATAATCTTCATCATAATCATACCCGTCTTCATCTTCATTTATATCTTTATAAAATTGACTAGACGTTTTGCATTGATAAAAATATTCATTTAATTGACTTTGTTTTTTTTCTGTAGAACCAATCCATACATGGACTTTCTTCATTCTTTCGAAAGGTTTCATATTACTCAATATTTTTGAACGTCACTAAATTGCTTTAAAATTATTTAATCTAGCTTATAGAACCTAACGCCTTTAAAACGGGCGCCGCGTTCTCGCGGCGTCCGAGCACACGCAGTGTGCGCTTACGTTTTTGAACTTGTATGGTTCATATATCTCTTTAGTCATCCTTTCCTCTCTTTCATTAAACGGGTAAATTGAGACCCACCTTCGGTAGCAGCCGAAGGCCATTTACAGTAGCTCGATTTGCTTCTGGTTTCTAGAAACCGATAACAAGAAGGAGCGCTGTAAATCTCACTAACAAAACTCGAATAGTCTTAAGGGATGTGGCCCCTGGTGGGTCCCAAGCCCGTATAACAAGCAAGAGGTAGCTTAGCATGAACAACACTGAAATCAACGTCGGTATCGACACTTCCCTAGCACTACTGGATATCGGCATTCTCCCATCCGGTGATTTTTTTTCATTCCCAAACGACAAAAAAGGGATTGAAAAACTGATCAAAAAACTGATTTCCCTTAACCCCACTCGCGTTCTTATTGAATCCACTGGCCGCCTTGAATTGGACTTCGTCGTCGCTGCTTTTGAAGCAAAACTACCTGTTGTCGTTTGCAACGCATTACGCGTTCACCGTTTTGCTGAATCCATTGGTCAGTTCGCGAAAACAGACAAAATTGACGCCTTCGTCATCGCAAAATACGGGGAGCGAAACAAGCCAAGACTCACTCAAGTAAAACCTAAAAATCTGCGTGATATCAGCGACTTAATAACAGTCCGAAGCCAGCTTCTTACCAGCAGCACAATGTATAAAAATCAAATTAAGCGCATGCCAAAAATAGCCATCGCTCCGCTAAACAATGTGCTTACAAAGATCCAAGGTGAAATAGCCAAAGTTGATAAAAAGCTCGATAAAGCCATTGCCAAAGTTCGGCACTGGCAAGAACTGGTTGAATTACTGATGAGCGCGCACAGTGTCGGTCGAGTACTCGCATACACCCTGCTCATTGAACTGCCTGAGCTTGGTAAATTAAACCGTAAAGAAATTGCCACTTTAGTTGGTATTGCACCTCTAAACAAAGACAGCGGAAAAAAGAATGGCAAGCGACGAATTCGCGGAGGCCGCCATAAAGTTAGAACCGTGCTGTACATGTCCATGATGACAGCGATTCAACATAACCCAAAAATTAAAGCCTTTTACCAAAAGAAAATAGCCCAGGGAAAACCGAAGAGAGTTGCCTTGATTGCA
>CAYUZL010000220.1:0-3290 GCA_964449725.1 uncultured Alteromonas sp.
TGCCGTTGTTGTTGGCAATTTCAAACTCAGCGACTTGGCCTCGTTCGGTATCATCTTCTACTAGTTGTGGAAGCGTTCCGCCGCAACAATCAAATAGTGTCCAACCGTCGCTTAGTGCATCATCAAAAACAGTAAATGTACTTGTTAGTGCTGGACTAAGAGGTGAGGGAGGAAGCGCTTTTCCGTCCACTAAAGTTTCATCTAAATAACCATCAGAAACAGACTCGCAACCTGCTCCAGTTGCAGTATCTACTGTACATTGAAATACTCTTACCCAGTCAACTTGAAAGGTTTGACCATCGACAAACGCAGAGGCATCGATACCGCCTAAGTTCGTGTTCTCAGGAAAGTTGCCCCCCACTGCTAAGTTGAGCAGCATATGAAAATTCTGATCAAATGGCGCGACTTCATAGGTGATTTCTTCTAGTCCGGTTGATGGGTTTAACAAAGGGACGTACCAACCGGGATGAAGCAATGTAGTGGGTTCACCTTCGCTGTTATATTCTACTTCTGAGTCTAGCTGTGTAGCATAGAGTATGTCGTTAAAATACCAGCGTATTTCGCCTTCTTGCCATTCTACCGCGTAAACATTAAAGCCATCTGCGGGGTTCACATCTCCTAATACTTCATGCTCGTCACCAGAGAACTGATTATTGGGAAAATCTTCCCCGTAATGTAAGGTACCAAACACGCGATTCTCACCTATTCCCTCTGCGCTTACTGTTTTAAGGTTTACAGCCTCCATGATGTCAATTTCGCCGGAATTAGGCCAAGGACCATAAACATAGTCCGTTGGTAGCATCCAGAAAGCGGGCCAGCTTCCTTGTCCAAAGGGTAATTTTGCACGCATTTCAAAGCGGCCAAAAGTGAAATCAACTTTAAAACGGGAATTTAATCTAGCCGATGTATAAGGCAGTGGGGCACCATCTTCCGCAGGTTTGGCTACAATATTCAACATACCGTCAGCAATAAAAGCGTTTTCAGGGTCGTCTGTATAACACTGTTGTTCTTGGTTACCGCCGCCATCGCAATTGATTTCATGAGTCCAAGACTCGGTATTAATCTCTTCACCATCAAACTCATCGTTCCAGACTAATGCCCACAACGTCGGATCTGCCGGAGCTTGCGCTGTGATAACTTCAGGAGTGGGCGCTGGGTCTTGTGTTGACGTTGGTGGAGGAGTGACTGCATCTCCGCTAGTTGGCGTGTCATCACTGCTTGATGAACCGCCGCAAGCTTGTAAAAAAAGGCTAAGAGAGATGGCCGCAGCCATATGAGGTAGTACAGAAAAACGCGGTACCGAGTTTGGTTGCTTATTCATCTTTAGGATCCCTTTTATCAGAATAAGCAAAATGTAACATGCTTGTAATAAAAATGTTTTAAATTTGTTTTGTGAATGCGGTTTTATCGTAAAGTTATATTGCCATACTTGCTATTCACTGAAGAAATCAGTGCGATTAACGTTAGCCCCTTGATTTATTTATTTGAGATACCACAATTGTCAGTTAGTTAAGTTAGCTTCAATATGAGTGAGGGCTACATGGTAATTCGTAGAAATTTTTGGGCAATATTAAAGCAAGAAGCTCAGTGTATTGCTGAAAAAGAACCCTTATTAGCAAGCTACATCCATGCATGTATTCTCACTCATTTTAATGTTGAGTCTTCACTTAGCTTTATTTTGTCGAATAAATTGGCTGACGATGTAATGCCCGCTATCGCAATTCGAGAAGTCTTTGACCAAGCTTATTTACTTGACCCTGCCATTGTTGAATCTGCTATCGCCGATGTAGAAGCAGCGTTCGAGCGAGACCCAGCAGTAACCGAACATTTAACCGTACTAATGTACTTTAAAGGGTTTCAAGCTATTCAGGTACATAGGCTAGCGCACTACTTATGGAAGAACGGCCGTCATCAACTCGCTTTGTTTTTACAAAGCCGAAATTCTCAAACATTTGGTGTTGATATTCACCCTGCGGCTGCCATTGGTAAAGGAGTTATGTTCGATCACGCAACGGGTATTGTAGTTGGTGAAACCGCAGTTATTGAAGACAATGTTTCTATTCTGCAAAACGTCACATTAGGTGGCACAGGTAATGAATCTGGTGACCGTCACCCCAAAATTAGAAAGAATGTTATGGTCGGTGCTGGTGCGACAATTCTTGGGAATATTGAGATTGGTCGCGGTTCCAAAGTCGGCGCGGGGAGTGTTGTTTTGAACGACGTTGAGTCCCACGTAACGGTCGCAGGTGTGCCGGCGAAAGTAGTCGGTAAACCTCGTTGCAAAAAACCTTGCCAGTCCATGGATCAAAACGTACTGCACGATAAACAATAAGGCGGCAAAGGGGGACTCCACCGCCTTAATCGTTATTTGGGTTTATCTGAAAACTGAGAACCTAAAGACGCTTTTCGTTCTTCTTGCTTAGCTTCTACAACAGCTTCAATTGTTTGTTGTACCTTAGGATCAGGTAAAAATATTTGAACCAAGATCCCGAAAGCCATAGCGGCTCCTTTTTGCCCTGCGATATAAACACGATAATCAAGATCAACAGGCCTAGTGATACCGAAATAGGTAAAAAGGCGTTTTGTAACTTATCCATTTTATTCTCCGAAAAACAATAAACTCCAAAACAGGTTTGGAGATGTAATGATTGATTTAGAGAACGAAGGAGAGTGAATGTATAAAGTACTGGAAGGAAATAATTGAAAAGTATTGGTTGGTATTGCTGCGTTCAGGCCAAAACCCCAAAGAAATGTTACTCTCATCAGCAGTAATTGAAACTGCTGGAAGCGGAATCCAATAAAGGTTGTGATGCTCTGTTGGTAAAGGGGCTTTGTAAACAATCAGCCAATTTTGATTAAATCGATTCCGGTTGCTTTTGTATTCTTGATAGCTATTTTGATGTATTGCTTGGGCGTGAAAGGTAATGAAATTTGCAAAAAACACAGCCGAAATAATGCAAATAACGGTAAATGTTTTTCGCCAATCTAAGAACAATACTGGTTTGCTTTGATCTGGTTGCATTACCCTTAAATAAGGATAATCAGGGAATTATCAAGTAGTGATTGAATGCGTAACCTGAGTTTAGATTATTTACCTTAACAACGAAAACAGATCATCGAGTTTTGACAGCTGTACATCGGGCAGCACAACCGTTTTTTCTTTGGATAAAAGCATAGGCCGATTACACGCAAACCATGCAGATTGGAATCCCGCTTGATAGGCACCAAATACGTCATTAATTAAACTATCGCCAACATGTAATATCTTCTTTGGCGCGATAGATAAGTAT
>CAYUZL010000221.1:0-8365 GCA_964449725.1 uncultured Alteromonas sp.
GATATTAATTTAGGTGCAAGTTTTCTAGATTCGGAAGTGGGAGAATTGACTATTCAAGGCGAAACTGTCTCGGGAACTGAGTTGGTACTTGCCCCAAATGTGACATTGAATGGTTTGATACGTTGGCAAGCCACTGATGCACTTTCATTTCAGATTGATGCGAATTATCAAGGTGAACATTTCTTCGATATCACCAACAGCGATTTATCTCGAGAAGATGCATATACCGTTGTTGGTACAAGAATTGGCTATCAGATATCACCTAAGTTGAATATGTCATTATTTGCTAAAAATCTATTTGATGAAGAGTATCGTGTGTATACATTCGATTTCACTTCAGCAGGTGGTTTTAATCAGCAATTTTTTGGCAGACCAAGATGGGTTGGTGTGAATATAAACTATGAATTTTAATGACGACAAGGTTGTTTTAAGCAAACAACGAGTTTGCACTGCCTTGTCTAATACAAAGAGATTTAACACAAAGAGATACAGAGGCTTGAATGTCCACAAATACGAAAATTGATTTTATCTACTTATCTGAACCCGACATGATAAAAGCTGGGGTGACAGATATGGCGAAATGCGTAGACACAATGGAAGAGATGTTTGTTCTTCTTCATCAAGGTGACTATCGCATGGCTGGGCCAAATAATGATTCTCATGGAGCCATGATCACTTTTCCTGAATCGTCACCTTTTGAAGGTATGCCGAAACCAACAGCTGATCGTCGTTTAATGGCAATGCCTGCTTATCTTGGGGGAGACTTTAAAACCTGCGGCGTAAAATGGTATGGCTCTAATATAGCGAATCGCGAAAAAGGGTTACCGCGCTCTATTCTTATGTTTATTTTGAACGATGTGGATACGGGTGCTCCACTGGCGTATATGTCTGCAAATTTGCTATCTGCGTACCGTACAGGGGCTATTCCAGGGGTAGGCGCACGTTATCTTGCACGACAAGATGCAAAGACCATTGGTTTGTTAGGACCCGGTGTGATGGGGAAAACATCTGTTGCCGCTTTTATTGCTGCGCGCCCATCCATTGATACCATTAAAATTAAAGGCCGAGGTCAGAAAAGCTTACAAGATTTTATTAGTTGGCTTGAACAGAGCTACCCTCAAATTACCACTATTAAGGTGGTTGATGATATTGAAGAGGTTGTTCGTGACTCTGATATTGTGACTTACTGTAATTCTGGTGAAGTGGGTGACCCCGCTACGTATCCCAATGTAAAAAAAGCATGGATAAAGCCCGGCGCGTTTTTGGCAATGCCAGCCAGCTGCACACTGGATGAAGACTTCGCAGAGCAAGATGTACGTAAAGTGCAGGATAGCAAAGGGCTTTATGAAGCTTGGTTTGAAGAAGTACCTAAGCCTGCTCATAATCATATTCCATTAGTGGGAATGCAATTTATGGACATGATTGAAAGCGGTAAATTGGACAAGGATAGCTTGGAAGATTTAGCCGCTATTGTGGCTGGCGCAACGCCTGCTCGTCAAAACGATGATGAAATCATTGTGTTATCGGTGGGAGGGATGCCTATTGAAGATGTAGCTTGGGCTACGTCTGTCTATCGCAATGCTATTGATAAAGGGATTGGTGTTCCTTTGAATCTTTGGGATGAGCCTGTTTTGCGCTAATTTAGCGCAAACTTCTTACCCCATTACGTTTTTTATTTCACACATTAAAGTTTGAACAATGACAAAGATAATTAAAGTAAAAACTGGATCAGTATTAGAAGAGCAAGCGAGTTATTCTCGTGCTGTAGTGGTTGATGATTGGATTTTTGTATCCAATACTGCGGGCAGAAATCCCGAAACAAAAGAAATCCCAGAAGACATTTTTGAACAGACAGACCAAGTTTTTGCCAACATTGAAAGAGCGTTACAGGCTGTTGAGTCGAGTCTTGCCGATGTTGTTATGTCTCGGGTTTTTATTCAAGATCCTACTATGGTTCCAGCGGTGATGGGGCACATAGGAACTAAATTTAAGGGAATTGACCCAGCGACCACAGTAACCTGCCCTCCTTTAGGTAGTACAACCTATAAAGTTGAACTAGAAGTCACTGCCTTTAAAAATGTGAGTTTGCAGGAAGTGCAGGAACTCAAGCTAGCATAACCTAGTTTACCAAACTGACATGACTCAAACATTAAATAGAATACGAACCTCCGATGTTATACCTGATTCTACCTCTGTTGTGATCATTGGTGGGGGGATTGTAGGTGTGTCTGCAGCCTTAACACTCGCTGAGCGTAATATTCCTGTGGTGCTGCTAGAAAAAGGCCATATTGCTTGCGAACAATCTTCACGAAACCTTGGTTGGATCCGTAAAACTAGCCGACATCTAGATGATATCCCTTTAGCCATGGCAGCGGATGAACTGTGGAAAAACATGCCTGAGCGGCTTGGTCAATCCGTCGGCTATCAGCAGTCTGGTATTCTATTTTTGGCAGATACCCATGAACAGCTAGAAGTGCATGGCAATTGGTTGAAGTCAGTTGAAAGCTTGGATCTGGACTCTCGTTTGTTGAGTAAAGATGAAATTGAGCGTCGAGTTCCGGGGAGCGAACGGCCTTGGGCTGGTGCCATTTTTACACCAAGCGATGGTCGAGCAGAACCTCATATGGCGGTGCCAGTAATGGCTAATGCTGCGATAGCGAAAGGTGCAATGATCATTCAAAACACCTCAGTTAGAGCTGTGAATACCAGTGCTGGTAAGGTGAGTGGAGTGTATACCGAAGCGGGTGAAATTAAGTGCGAGCATGTCATTTTAGCTGGGGGAGCTTGGTCTCGTCGATTCCTTGGCAATATGGGGGTGAGTTTACCTACATTGCCTGTAGTCTGTACAGCGCTAAGAACTACACCCGTTGATGGACCTAGTGATATAGCAGTGGGGGCCTCTAACTTTTCGTTTAGAAAGCACAAAAACGGCGGTTATATTGTTACCCAACGGGGTGCATTGAAAGCGCCGATCACCTTAGATCATCTGTTAATTGGCCATCAATATGTAGAGGCGCTTAAATATCAGCGTAGTTTTTTAAGGGTATCTTTTGGTAAAGAATTTTTTAGTGATTTGAGCCTTAACAGACGTTGGAAGCACAACCAGAAACCCCCATTTGAAAAGGTTCGTATACATAACCCCCCTACGGTGACATCACTGAATAACGAAGCCATGACAAATTTACGAGCGGCATATCCCATTTTTAACAATGTGGATATTGAAGAAGCATGGGCAGGGGTCATCGATATAACTCCTGATTCTAATCCGGTCATTGATTGCCTTGATACCGTTTCTGGAATGACTTTGGCAACAGGATTTTCGGGGCATGGTTTTGGCACAGGACCTGCAGCAGGACAATTAGCTGCGGATCTTGCTATGGGGACAACACCTTTAATTGATCCCAAGCCGTATAAATTTTCCCGTCTATAAAAGCAATTTTGTGTTGTGAGGTAGTAGTGACAAATTCGCCTGTTCGTAATTCTAAAAAGCAAACTAAGCTGGGTTTGATTGCAATGATGGCAATCTGCGTTGGTTTAGTAATTGTTCAAGGTTCAATGATTTCAGCTCTACAGGGAATAGGTATAGGCGGAAGCGCATTTATATTAGCGATGTGTTGTGCGCTCGTGATTGCGCAATGTAACGCCATGAGCTTTTCTGAGTTAGCTTTGATGTTTCCACAAGAAGGTTCTCTTGCTGTTTATACACAAAAAGCCATTGGGCATTTTCCTGCAATAGTTGCGGTGTTTTCGGGCTATGTGGTAGTTGCAATACTAGCGATGCCAGTAGAAATGCTGCTGGTAGAAGCCATACTTCAACAGCTGTTTCCCAGCGCAGAATACATCAAGTTAGTACCTATTATTATGCTAGGTACATTAACATTTACCAATTTAATTGGTGCAGACGTTTTTTCAAAAATACAAAATATTTTGTCCTTTGTGTTGATCAGCGCGTTAGTTATTGTTGGTGTAGTTGCGGTTACAGGTTTAACAAACGCAGCCCCTCTGGCAAATCCGAAGGATATTTTTAATATCACCCATGCTTTAAATGGTGAGTTTATTGGTCTTATTGGTTTGGCTATGTGGATGATGGTAGGGGTCGAATTTATTTGCCCTATGATCACCCAAGTGAAGTCACCAACCGTTAATATTCCTCGGTCTATGCAGTTGTCCTTGTTGGTTATTTTTGCTGTGTTTGTCACCTTTACGTTTGGTGCTACTCGTTATGTAACAGACGAAACATTGATGAGTTCTCCGTTACCTTATTTGGATTTCACTCAAGCTATCATGGGAGATATTGGGTTAATTGTTGCTGCGGTTTTAGCACTAACAGCCACTTGTAGTACAATCAATACTGTTTTGGCATCAGTGCCTCGTATGCTTCATGGCATGGCAGAACAAGGACAAGTTTTTCCACAACTTAAAGTTTCTAATCGTTTTGGTACGCCTTGGTTGGCCACAGTAGGTTTGGCGTTATGCGCTATGGTTCCCTTCTTAGCATTTGGTATTGATTCTTTGCTGGTTTTGGTTATCGCGGCTACGACTAGTTGGCTTTTAGCCTACATTGTGGCGCATATCAATGTCGTTGTTTTACGTTGTCGACAACCTAATTTAGATAGGCCTTTTAAAACATCCTTTTACCCTTTACCTCAAATTATTGGGATTTTAGCAATGGTCTATGTGGCATTAAACAACTCACCGGATCCCGCTATGACTCATCAGGTGTATGCGATTACAGGTGGTATTCTTTTTGTTGTCAGTGTTATAGCAGCACTATGGGTGAAGTTTTACATGAAGCGGAATTTATTCTCTCCTGATTAACGCAATAAAGGGTATTTATTGCGTTAATGCATGCATTCTAAATTTTCTAGGTGTCATCTGATACCTTGCTTTAAAGCATCGATGAAAATGAGACACATCAGAAAAGCACCACTCTAGCGCGACATCTGTGATAGACATGTTGGCTAGGCTAGGTGAAGACAAGGCTTTTTTACACGCTTCTAAACGGTGTTGCTGAATAAATCGAGACACTGAAATCCCTTCATTTGCAAACAACTTGTGTAAATAGCGTTTGCTGATGTTTTCTTGTTTTGCTAGGTAATCTGTAGACAATTCAGGGTTATCTAGGTTTGTCAGAATGAGCTTTTTAATTGATTTTAAATGAAGGTCAGTTGAAGCTGGAGTGTTGGGTTCGTCAGGTAGTTCAGCTGCGCTTAAGGCGGTGCCAAGGAGTTCGAGTAATATATGTTCCACTCTTACTACTATGTCAGGAGAAATACTGTTTACCGTGTTGGTAAGATTGACAACGTACTGACTTAGAAGCGAGTTAGTTGCGCCATTTTTATCAAATAGTAGCCCTAAAAATTTATCGATATTTGGACAAACTTTCAACATCTGATCAGAGGGTATAACTAGGACCGCATGTTTGACCAATTTATTGAATTCTAGTTTGAATGGTTCTTCATTGTAGAAAATAGTGAAATCGCCGGGTGTTAGTTCTGCCACTCGCCCTCTGTGCTCGACTCTTGTATTTCCAGTGAGCTGAAACTTTACTAGATATTCTTTACCAGATAGTTGGATGCCATCAGTGTTAACGCTGTCGACACATAAACTTTTACATTGCACCGTACAAAGGCGAATATGGTTTAAATCATTGCGTTTAAGTTCACCTTTAAATGCTTGTGTTGATGTTCCAGTACGGACAAGATTCATATTACAGAAGGCTTCGCAGACGTCTGCTTTCCAGCTTTCAAAGCTAGTTGAGGGCTGCACATTCATAAAACATACCTTTCTTTGTTATCTAGTCATAACATTGTGAAAAGTAACGCTGCAAGGAAAATGCCACAGTCCGAGTTTTCTTTATCTATATAAATTTCCTATAGGCGTTGTGATACAAGGCTTTTTGAGTTTCGATAGTGCAAAATTGTTTACACATCTTGTATTTTTTTGCACTCTTTGAGTGCTGAAAAGTTTAGTTTTGGTGCGGTTTTTTCGGAAAATTTGGAATGATAAATAAAAAACTGAAAGAGATGTGCGATGCTCAGCTCTTTCAGTCAGTGTGATTTTACATTGCCTTATCAGCTTTACTTTATACCTCTTGCACTAAGAAAGGTTTTCACTTTATCGGCAATAAGCGGGGCGTCTTCTTCTAGTGCAAAGTGTCCCGTATCTAATATGTTCAATTCAAAATCAGTGACATCTTTTTTAAAACCATAAGCACCTTCAACGGGGAAGAAGGCATCGTTTTTCGCCCATACCGCAAGCACAGGGGGTTGATGCTTTCTTAAATACGCTTGCCATTGTGGGTAAGCTTTAACATTGTTCTGATAATCGTAAAATAAATCCAGTTGCAGTTCGTGTTGCCCTTGGCGAGAAAAACGCTCGAAGTCAAGCATCCAGTTGTCAGGTAATATCGCGTCTGGATTCCGAGTTCCGTGGGTGTACTGCCAGCGTAAACCTTCAAAGCTAAATATCGTATCTTTAATTTGTTGTTCTAACTCTGGTGTGCGCTTTTCCCATAATTGCATAATAGGAGCCCAGGTTTCTTTGTTTAATCCTTCTTCATAGGCGTTACCATTTTGAGTAATAATTGCTTGTACGCGCTCAGGGTGTTTAAGGGCGATACGCATACCTACTGGTGCGCCATAATCTTGGATTACGAGAGAATATTTTTTAACTCCCTTTTGCTCTAAAAACTGATTGATAGTGACTGCAAAATTATCAAATGAGTACTGGTAATCTTCCTGAGATGGAAAATCACTCGCCCCAAAACCAAGGTAATCTGGAGCGATAAGGTGGTAGTCATCTTTTAGCAATGTGATTAAGTTTCTATATTGATGAGATGATGATGGAAAGCCATGGAGAAGAACTAACGTAGGTTTACTTGTGTCTCCGGCTTCGCGATAAAAAATCTTATTGCCATTGACTGTTTCATAGCCATAGGTAGCAAGTGGGCTTTCCGTTGCGTGTTTCACAGCAGCTACTGAGTGTGTATTAGCATCAGCAATGGCGCTTGCACTCATGCTCAATGCGGCCAAAATTACCGCCGTTTTTTTGAACTTATTTAAAGACTGAAACATAGTATAACCTCGTTTGAAAATGACTGGTTTGTTTTGATGAGGTGAGTATGGAGTATTTATGTTTTGAAATAATTACTTAATATTGAAATTAATAATTTCATTATATGAAATAATGGTGTTTAATTTTTCTACCAAGATTAGATAAGTTCAAACTGCTTATGGATAAACTGGAATGTATGAAAATTTTCGTCGAAGTGGCGAAGCATCAGAGCTTTGTGCTGGCGAGTCAAAATTTAAGTCTATCTGCGCCTGCGGTAACCAGAGCCATTGCGTTTTTGGAAGATAAGCTAAGCATTAAACTGTTTCATCGAACGACTCGTCACGTTCGTTTAACTCAGCCTGGTACCCAGTATTTAGCTGATACTAAGCGTATTTTAGAAAATATCGACAGCGCAGAAGCCAACGTAGCAGGGGTTTATGGTCAACCTATAGGGACATTGAATTTAACGGCGCCTGTATTGTTTGGACAATTATTTGTAGTACCTATTATTGCAAAATATTTAGATACGTATCCACAAGTGAATGTGACAGCGCACTATTTAGATAAAGTAAGTAGTTTGTTAGATGAAGAGTTAGAAGTGGCTATTCGCATAGGACATTTAAAAGACTCAGGGTTGTTCGCAAAACAGGTAGGTACAGTGAAGTTACAAGTTGTAGCGTCACCAGATTATTTGTCGAATCACGGTGTACCTACGAAGTTAGAAGATCTTAAGCAGCATAAAATAATTGCTGCTAGTGCAAGTTATAAGGTCAATACGTGGGATTTCTTTGACAAAGGGCAACCGCGGCGGATTCATATTTGCCCTAGATTGATTTGCAACCAAAATACTGCGGCGTTGGAGTCAGCAATATTAGGACAGGGATTGTGCAGGCTAATGTCTTATCAAGTGGGAGACGCAATTGCAAAAGGTCAGCTAGTCAGCGTGCTGGACGATTTTGAGGAAGAGCCTATTCCTGTCACTATTGTGCATTTGGAAGGGCGTAAAGCTAATGCAAAAGTACGGGCATTCATTGATATGGCTGCTGAAATCCTTGAGCAGAATCCATATATTCATTCGTTTTCATAAAACTCTGCGACTTGAATTTTTATTACCACCAGTCCGGAGCAGTCAGTACATCGTCTGGTGAAATAGCGTCGTTAAAAGCTAACAGTTGGTTTTTGAAGTCTTGTTCGTTTGTGTGGCCGCTAAACTGTATGTCGTTACTTTCATAAACTTGTTGAAAAATGTTCTTTGTTGAAATGGGCGCAAATGATTGATTGATTAAGAATGTACAGGCTTGGATATTAC
>CAYUZL010000222.1:0-6459 GCA_964449725.1 uncultured Alteromonas sp.
ATTCATGAGGCATGCGCGAAGAGAAGTCATCCAGACCTACCAATTCTAAGCATTTAACTGTTCTATTCTTGCGCTCATTTACATTCATCAGATGCAGACCAAATGCCACATTTTCAAATACGTTCAAATGAGGAAACAGAGCAAAGTCTTGGAACACCATACCTATGTGTCTGTCTTTTACTGCAGTGTTTTTATCAACGTCCGATACCACTGCTTCATCAATGACGATCTTTCCTGCTTGTACAGGATTAAACCCGCAAATTGCCCGTAGCAAAGACGTTTTTCCGCAACCTGAAGGTCCGAGTAGGCATCCAATTTCCCCAGTAGCTAACGTAAAACTGATATCTTCTAATAAACGTGTACTACCATACCCCAGTGCTAAATTAGTCACGGTTAACATACATGGTCTCATTCTTTCTAATTTGTTTAATTAACAAAAACACTGGCGCAACACCACATAACACAATAGTGATAGAAGGTAATGCTGCCTGCTGTAATCGTTCGTCCATAGCAAATTCATACGCCTTTATTGCCAACGTATTAAAATTAAAAGGCCGTAATACTAAGGTTGCAGGTAGTTCTTTCATAATATCGACGAAAACCAGCAACACAGCTGCAATAATACTGTTTTTCATTAGCGGAAAGTGTATTCGTCGAATAATCTGAAAGCGAGGATGACCTAAGCTTTCAGCGGCATTATCCATACTCGGCGTAATACTCGACAAGCCGCTTTGAGTATGTTGTAACGCCACCGCAAGAAAACGCACTAAATACGCAATTAATAAAGTAAATAAGGTACCTGATAAAATAAGACCAGGTTGATAATCAAACCAAGCAACTGTGAGCCTATTCACGTATTTGTCAAAAAAACCAAAAGGTACTAGTAAACCAACCGCAATAACCACTCCTGGTAATGCATAACCTAAACTCGCAAAATTCAACGTCCACAATGGTGTAGAATCTGGGTTAAAACGCCTTACGTAACTCAGAAAAAACGCCGCTGCGGTAGTGACAACAGCTCCGGTGCTCGCAATCATAAGAGTTTGCCCAACTAAGGGTAAATAAGACGAAAGCTGCCATTCGCTTTGACGTAAAAAAGCCCAATTTATTAGTTGAATAACCGGCAGAATAAACCCAAGAATCACAGGCAATAAACACAACAAGAACAATCCCGTACTTTTAAAACCGGTGATTTTTCTGGGTTGAGTGGCATTTACCTGAGCCTCTTTTAGCATTTTCCTACGACTGACTTGCTCGATATACACACAACTAAAAACAAACACCACTAGCACTCCAGCAAGCTGTAATGCAGTAGATTGGCTGCCCATACCAAACCAGGTTCTAAAAATACCTGTGGTAAAAGTTGATACGCCAAAAAAGGCTACCGTGCCGTAATCTGCTAATGCTTCCATCATAGTTAGCATCACACCGGCCAAAATTGCCGGTCTAGCCACTGGAAAAATGACCTTCCAAAACACTTGTTTATTATTCATGCCTAGGCTTTGTGCCGCTTGAATTAAATTCGGTGGGGTAAGCACTAACGCATTGCGGGCAAGTAAATACACATAAGGAAATAGAACCAATGACAGCATGGCAATAGCGCCGCCAATAGAGCGTATTTCAGGAAACCAATAGTCTCCGTATCCCCACCCAAATAGTGTTCGTAAAGATGTTTGAATTGGGCCACTAAAATCTAAATACCCCGTATAGGTATAAGCAATAATATAGGCCGGAACTGCAAGAGGAAGTACAGCGAACCAAGCTAACCATCGGCTCCCAAAGAATTGATAGCGAGTCAAACACCAAGCTAACCCAGTACCTATAGTGCCTGTACCTATCCCAACACCGAGTGCCAGTAACAAGCTATTGGTGACATACTGAGATAAAACAGTGTCGGCTAAGTGTTGCCATAACCCATAATCTAAATGAGTATAGTTAAAGGCAATGACACCAAGAGGCAAGGCTACTACAACAAGCAGTAGCCAAAACAGAATACGTGCCAACTACTTCCAGCCAGCTCGGTCCATTAAACGTAACGCTTCTGCATTTCGCTCGCCTACCAGTTGCAATGAAACTGACTCGGCTTTAAAACGCCCCATCGCTTCTAGTGTTTCACTCCAAGAAACACCTTCTACAACAGGGTACTCACCATTCACTTCTGAATACCATTCTTGGCTACTGTTAGCGAGCATGAAACTGATCAACGCTACCGCTTCGTCGCTGTTTTTTGCATGTTTTGCTAAGGCTACACCAGAAATATTGACATGAGCACCACGGTCGTCTTGATTTGGCCAAAACACCTTGATTTTGGATGCTATCTCTTTCGTATCAGCGTCTGCTGATTCACGCATTCCCGCCAAGTAATAAGTATTTGCAATGGCAATATCACACTGCCCTGCGACGACTGCTTTGATTTGATCTCTGTCGCCACCAGCAGGAGGGCGAGCGAAGTTTTTAACGAAGTCTTCAGCCCAGCTTTGCGTATTGCCGGCGCCTAATTGCTCAATTAACGATGCCACCATAGATTGGTTATAAATGTTGTTGGATGAGCGAATACAAATTCTCCCTCGCCACTGCGCATCAGCTAACGCTTCTAGTGTTGAAAGCCCGGTTACGTCTACTCGCTCTGGAGAGTACATGATAGGGCGAGCTCTTAGCGTTAATGCCGTCCAATGACGGTCGGTATCGAATAAGGTATCATCTACGCGGTCTAGGTTAACCAGAGCAGGAATAGGCTTAGTCAAACCTAGCGTTTTAGCCCGAACCAATCGCCCAGCATCTGTGGTAATCAGTATGTCTACAGGACTAAGCGCACCTTCGCTTTGCATTCTAGATATTAACCCGTCAGCTTTCCCCGTTACTAAGTTAACGTCTATACCGGTTTGCTCGGTGAATTTGTCGAGCAAAGGTTTAATCAATGCTTCTTTACGTGCCGAGTACACGTTAATTTCTTTAGACACTGCTGCAAAGCTAGTAACCGTAGTTGCGAACAAACAAGACAACGCGATAACACGAAAATAGTTCACCCAGTAACCTCCAAATAATTAATAATACGTCTCATTTGGATGATATCTGATTTGTGCCAGCGGGGCTATACCGAAAGTTCTACAACAATGCGATTACCGTTTCCTTCAAACCAAACAGAGTCACATATTTCAGACAATAAAAGTAAACCTCGGCCTGATGACGCGTAATCATGGACTACGGAAACCGACTGATAGTCAAATCCTTTACCACTATCTGTAACAGAAATAGCCACGCTATTTTCAGACGGATACAAGTTAATTTCTATTTTAATAAAGCCTTCTGTCAGGTCATTCAGCCTTTGCTGGCGCAAAGTGTAATATTCCATAAAGCCTTCAGGGGATTCCTTTAATTTTGAATCTAAGTTCAAAACGCCATGGTCTAACGCATTGGTATACATTTCAGATAACACTGTAAAGATATCAGAACGGATAGACGCCATCCCTTGTTGGCTCGCAATCACCTGCAAAATTTGTTCTACGCATCCTTCTCCGCGAAATTCATTGGGGCCTAACGCAGTAGAAAAAGAAAAGGGTAAACGGGTTAATACCTGATTTTTTCGTAATACACTCAAATCTTTAGAGGTGAATTTTATCAGCGTAACATCATCGTCAAATTGAGTCCTCGACAAGGTAGATTTGGCTTTATTTACTATATCTGTAACCGATATATCATCACCTTCGCCAATCCAAGCTCTAAGTGTATCTTCACCCAACATATCCTGAATTGATAAGCTATCGACGCCATCAACTATAGGCGTAGCTTCGATAATACCGTCAGAGGAAAGGTATAAACTATCACCCAACTCTAAATCAATAACCGTACAATCAGTTTCAAATTCATCCGGTTGTAAAATTCCTAATGCCATATGCTTTGCACAAAAGGATTCAACATTCCCCGTATCTTCCCGTTTTAAATAAACATCGGGCAAGCCACCATGCCAAACAATTGCTCGCTCTCCTGATTCATTGATGTGACAAACAATGGCTGAAAAAAAGCGGTCAGGGGGTAATATGGTGATCAGTAAAGAATTCAATTCCGTCGCAATTTCGACGACAGACATACCATCGGCAGTCATACTGGCAAATGAACGGGAAACAGGAATTGCACCAATAGTA
Organism: uncultured Alteromonas sp.; assembly: GCA_964449725.1. Lineage (GTDB taxonomy): Bacteria > Pseudomonadota > Gammaproteobacteria > Enterobacterales > Alteromonadaceae > Alteromonas_F. Next base: position 4,143 of record CAYUZL010000222.1, read on the forward strand.
GATGCTAGGCCATGCCCAGTAAAATCACCTAACAGCAAATAAATTCCGCCACTAGGGTGAGGCTGGGTTAAAAACAAATCACCGCTAAAGTTATCTGCTGGTGTTTGATTTATGTCGAAAAAAGACATTGCAGGAGCAGGATTTTGCAATGCATGTTTATATATGTGCTCAATAATTGCGTGTTCTCTGTCAACACCAATTCGGTAATTAGACAATTCAAGATTTTGCATGGCAATTTGCTGTGCCATGGTTCGAATACGCAAATGGGCTTTTATTTTTGCAGATAAAATAAATTTATCAAAAGGGTTAAACGCAAAATCATCCCCGCCTACATCTAAACACTTGATTAATTTACTGCGATCATCTGATGCAGTAATAAAAATGATAGGCAAGTAAGTGGCTGCACGGGCCTTGAGGTACTTAGCTACATCAAACCCATCCATTCCCGGCATTACGATATCCAATAATACAATATCAGGATTGCACTGCTGAGCTAAGTCTATGGCTGACTGACCATCTTCAGCTTCAAAGCACTCTCCATAGCCCTGTTCCATTAGCATATGTCTTAGAAGCGTCCTATTAATTGGATCGTCGTCGACGATCAATATTTTCTGAGACTGCATAATGTTATTTAATATTAAATTTTTTGTCGAAACGAGATATTGTTAGAATACGACAAATCTGTTCTTGGCAGTTCACGATATCAAAGGCGACCGTTCTACCTTCAAAAAATTTCTGCATATTCAACAGCATGCCCAATGCAGAACTGTCCATGTATTCGGTTTTTTGCAAATCAACTACAACCCTACGCACTTCACTACTCGAGTCTGAATAAGACGTTCTAAATTCTTCAACTTTAGTGAAGTCGAATTTATTATCTATTTCAATGGTTAATTCAGTGTTATTTGATGAGGTCTTCGATTCTATAGGCATAATGTTTTAATTCTCTTTCTCTACGTTGACGATATTGAGTATAGAACTAACTTTGGAAATTACGCCAATTTAGCGAACAATTACATAGTAACTTGAGCTCTGTCCAAGAGGTTGCCATAATTCCATACTGGCACGTAACATAGAGTTATCAACAATGAATAATCCCCTAGTCTATTCAACTGAGTCAGGAAAAATAACATCCGATTCCAAGAAAAATAATGAAATGTCGTTTTCAGCAGACGGCTTTGCCCGTATACATCGAGAAACCAAAGGAAGAAAAGGCGCTGGAGTGTCAGTAATACGAGGTCTAGAGTTAGGAAAAGATGACTTAAAACCCCTCTGTAAAAAATTAAAACAGAAATGTGGATGCGGTGGTGCAATAAAAGAAGGCACAATTGAGCTACAAACCGACGACCGAGAGAAAATACGAACTATACTAGAAGGAACTTGTTTTAAATCAAAAATTGCTGGCGGTTAGAAACCGTACAAAAATATAATAGTCTCAGGAAGTTGGATGGAAAAATTACTTATACCCGATCTTAACATTATGCTTGTCGAACCATCGGACACACAGCGTAAAATAATTACTCAACTACTAATCAAAGAAAACGTTAGCGGTGTTGATCCTGTGAGTAATTTGGCTGAAGCAAAAGCGGCTCTTACAGCTCATAGTTCAGATGTTATTGTCAGTGCCATGTATTACGATGACGGCACTGCAATAGATTTGCTTAAATTTATAAAAGAACACACGGAACTTGCAGCAGTGCCTTTTATGCTTGTGTCCAGCGAAAATCGTCTAGCTAAGTTAGAAGAATTTAAACAGGCCGGTGTGGCAGCTATTTTGCCTAAGCCTTTTGACCCTTTAAATTTGGCGAGGGCGTTAAAAGCCAGCTTAGATTTAATTAACACCGACGAATTAGACTTAGAATTTTTCGATATTCATACAGTAAGGGTCCTATTAGTTGACGATAGTAAACTAGCTAGAAACCACATACGTAGAGTGCTAGAAGGTATGGGGCTTAAACTTATTACTGAAGCTGTTAATGGTGCTGAAGCTTTAACCTATATTAAAGACAGTGAATTTGATTTAGTCGTTACCGATTACAATATGCCGGAAATGGACGGCAGAGAACTTGCTGAATATATTCGTTTTAATCCTCAAACAGCTCACATTCCAATCATCATGGTTACCTCAGAATCAGCAGACAGTGCCCATATGACCAATATCCAACAGACTGGTGTCAACGCACTATGCGATAAACCATTTGAATCTGCTGAAGTTAGAAAAATGCTTGCGGCTTTATTAAGCGAATAATCCATCGAAATAAAAATGCGCTTTTTATAGTCAATTACGTTGACATAACAAGCGCGACTTCTTAAATTC
>CAYUZL010000223.1:0-2818 GCA_964449725.1 uncultured Alteromonas sp.
GGCATTCTCTGTCATTTTGCCACAACTAATAATATGGATCTTCATTGGCTCACAGACTGCTAGGCAAAATCTTTGGGTTGTAGTCATTGCACTTATATTAATTAATATTTTTATCGTTATTTGGTTATATGTTTTTAATTCCGGATCGTCAAAAATCGACAGCTTTTCAATCAAAATAGACAATACTGCAATTACAGTTAGTTCATTTGGAAGTATTCAAAAGATGTATAAAAGTAATTATTGTGGCATCAAGATTAGTACTTTTTACCCAAAAAGAATCAAAATATCAGGAATGAATAACGACAACATCAGTTTCAGTTATTACGCCTTAAACTCAAATCAACGTAAGAAACTCTATGATGTTTTGGAATCAAAGAAAAGCTAACAACACGCCCTGAGGTGGACAGCTAGTAAAATTTAGCTATTAATTGCAAATTTTAAAAGCGGTGAGTTTCTTCTTTTTAGTGCAGCTAAATAGGTTGACTCATCGTAAGGCGTGTTGGTTTTCCAGCATCTAAATACTATCCTGATCCACTTGAAAGCTAATGCTCTAATGATGCTATTATGCGGCTTTCCTTTCGCTTGCTGTTGTTCATAATAAGCTTTGGCCCAGAATGAATAACGGATCGAGAAGCCAGCCCATTCAACAAATGTTTGCCTTAAAAAGGTTGGGCAACTATATCGCCAATGTGTCCACACTTTCTTACCACTGCGTTCAATGGCTGGCGCAATGCCCGCATATTTTTGTAACTCTGATGCATCATGATAACGCTCTCTATTATTACCAAAAGCAACGAGTAAGCGCGGCGCAAGTTGTGGACCTGCACCCGGTAAGCTATCAAAAATATTTTTATTTTCTTGCTCTTTGTAAGCTGCTTTTATTGCTTTGTCCAGTTGCTCAATACCTTGTAATAACACTTTAAATTGGCTAATTAAGACTTCAACTAACATTTGGTTAGGAGCTATAACACCTTTATCTTCGGTTAATGGCATCGCATTTTTGATGCTGTTAATACGGTTGTTATTCACTTCGTTATAACGAGAGTTATGGCTAGTAAAGAAGTCGAGTAACGTTTGTTTTCTTACTTTTTTCACTTTATCTAATGACGGCCATTTCTGGATGAAGTCACAGAATATGATTGTGTCTTTTTCTTTAAACTATTCAAGGGCTTGTGGGTAATAATTCTTTAAAGTTGCCGTTATTTTATTGGATAAATCAACACTGTTTTGTACTAATCCTCGACTATATTCAACTAATTGAGAAAGCGAACGTATTGCAGCGGATTCAGGTTCAATAACGGTTAATTTGTCCATGTGTAATGTTAAAATTTCAACTTGTATTAATGCATCCGACGGGTCGTCTTTAGCACCACTTGGCGTGAATGCTTTACTATATTTCGCCACAGTTGAAGGATTTATTGTAAATAATGTAAGGTGTTCATATTTTGCTAATGCATAAATGAGTGGGCCTTTTTTAAGTTCACAAACGACAGCTATTTTTTGATGAGGATAGCGTTTTTTGAGCTCCATTGCCCATTCATGTAATGCTTAAGGCTCGTTTCTCGCAGGTCTTATAGATAGTCGTGGTCGGCGATCCCTGAGTATGCGTTTTGAAGCGAGTTGCTCTGTTGGTTCGAACGTCTTGTTAAAAACATTAAATGTTTGAGACTAAAGATTCGTAACCAACAGAGGCATATTCCACTTAATAGAATAGTAAATAATCTATTTAATTAAATGGATTGGTCGGACTATAAGCCACTAAACTCACTCGCTCTGCTCGCTGGGACAAAAACGCAATGCGTTTTCGCCCGTTAGCTTAGCGTTGAGGCTGTAGAAAAACCTAGGAGCCAAAAAATAATCGCGCGCTACGTTGATTATTTTGAACGTTCAATGGTAAAACTTATCCAGAATTCACGTAGCAACGCGTTTTTGCGGCTATATTTGGGTTATTTTAATACTAAACTTATTGGCTGGGACTTTTTCTACAGCCTCGTTAGGTTTTTATGAAGCTTTTTTTGAAATGGACTTTAATACACTCAGTATTCACTGGTGTTAATTTATTTGCCCTTTTAACTGTTTCATTTGGCTAAGGATTTAGTGATGAAACTCCCGACTATTTAAATAGAATCGCAACTTTCTGGGCTTCATTTGTAGAGCTTTTACTATTTCCAATTAATGACTTCTATGCGACTCTACCAAGAGATGGCTTTTTAGGTTCCGACTTGTTTTACTTTGGTTTGTATATTTCAAATAGCATGTTGTGGGGGCTAGTGATTGCTATGGGCCTCACTTTACCTAAAACTGAAAAGGATAGAATGTGATTTCAAGGAAAGATTATCCATACAAATCAAGCAAGTTAGGGCACCAGCGACACCAGAGTTCTTAGCTGTTAGCAGACATTGTAAGATTAAGCGAGAAACATTTATGAAATTAAACTTCGAGAGAAATTACATTGGGAATATGAAGGTTATAAATAAAACAAATTTACAGACTATGCTTTAAAGGAACATATATGCCCTACTCTACATTTAAAATTACTTTGTTATCTGTATTAGTGCTTTTTGCTGGCTTTGCGTCAGCCGCAAACCCGAAAGTACCCACAGAGCCACCGTATATAGCGCTTAATGAGAATATAGACGAACCTAATGGATACGGTTTTTGCCTAGATACATATGGCCCTGGCCAATCAGAATTAATGCAAACACACTCATGTAAGCCCAAAACAGACGAAGGAACGCCAAGAAATGACCCTGGCCACGACGTTCGTTTTGAATATAACGCGGAAACAAAGCAAATCCGTTCTTATGCTTTTGAAGGC
>CAYUZL010000224.1:0-5275 GCA_964449725.1 uncultured Alteromonas sp.
TATTGCGACTGTCCACAGTCTTGTGCATTCGCCGAAATTCGCCTGATTTACCAGAAATTACACTCTGCATTAAAGAACACGTGTGGGCTTTGACATTTCCCTCAAACTGGTTACAACAGCACCCACTAATAAAAGCAGAATTGACCAACGAAGCATGGTTGCAACATAAAGTAGGCTGGTCTTTACAGTTAACTTAATCTCTTGACTTAAGCAACAACGCAGCCTCTTTGGCAAAGTACGTTAAAATGCCATCAGCTCCGGCCCGTTTAAACGCTAGTAGCGACTCTAATATGACTTCATCACGGTTGAGCCAACCATTTTCAAACGCGGCACAATGCATGGCATATTCTCCACTAACTTGATACGCAAATGTAGGCACGCCAAAGGATTGCTTACACCTGTGAACTACATCCAAATAGGGCATACCGGGTTTTACCATAACCATATCTGCGCCCTCTTTAATATCTAGCGCAATCTCAGTTAAGGCTTCATCCGTGTTTGCTGAATTCATCTGATACGTGGTTTTCTTTCCACCTTTAATATTACCGGCAGACCCAACAGCGTCTCTAAAAGGCCCATAGTAACTAGACGCGTATTTTGCTGAATAAGCCATTATGCAGGTTAACTCATGCCCCGCATTTTCCAGTTCACGGCGAATTGCACCAATTCGTCCATCCATCATATCAGACGGTGCGACAATATCGGCTCCAGCTTCCGCATGGGAAAGCGCTTGTTTAATCAACACCTCAATAGTCTGATCATTCAATACATAGCCAGCATCATCGATGATACCGTCTTGTCCGTGAACGGTAAAAGGATCTAACGCAACATCGGTAATAACCGCAATGTCATTCCCAAATTCTGCTTTAATCGCCCTCACCGCTTTCTGTGCTATTCCTTCAGGATTAAACGCTTCTTCTGCATGTAAAGATTTACATTCAAGGGGAGTCACTGGAAACAAAGCGATAGAGGGAATACCTAAGTCAATACAGGTCTCAGCTTCTTTTAATAATAAATCTTGTGATAAGCGAGACACACCCGGCATAGAATCAATACTTTCCGACGTGTTTTTACCTGGTAATACAAACATGGGGTAAATTAGGTCTGAAGAAGAAAGTGTATTTTCAGTGACCATATTTAGTATTGCTGTGGACTTTCTCAATCGTCTTGGACGCTGAAATGGAAAATCACTCGATGTATACATTTATTTCTCCAAATCGGCCACAGTACAAACTTGATTGCGACCACTTTCTTTCGCTAAATACAAAGCTCTATCGGCTAACTTCAAAATATCTTTTTCACCATTTTCACCATTGACTATACCTGAGGCCACGCCTGCACTAATCGTCATGGTGACGCGAGTATTACCATCATTATAGGGCGTCACTTCGATTTTTTCTCGAATAGAGTTAATAAATGTTTTCGCTCCATCTTCAGGGGTTTGAGGCAAAATAAACGCAAATTCTTCCCCCCCATAACGACAAATGTCATCACTGGGCCGCTTTATAAAACTCTTAGCCAAAGTAGAAACGTGTTTAAGGCATTCGTCTCCCACATCATGACCATACTCATCATTTATCCGTTTGAAAAAGTCGATATCTAACATTACCAAACACAAAGAGGTTTGTTCTCGACGGCTTCGCCTACCTTCTGCCACAATACGTTTATCAAAATAACGCCTGTTGCGCATAGTAGTAAGAGGATCAATGGTATTCAGTTGCTCTAATTCACTGTTCGCTTCTGATAGCTCTCTCAACGTAATTTCCAGCTCTAATGTTCGCTCTTGTACTTTGTATTCGAGATCATCTTTCGCTTTCTGCTCTAAGGCGATAAGCTTATCTTTGGCCTCAGCAGATTCTTTCCCCACCCGAAGTGCGATCTCTCTTGATTCATCTAATGCTTGTCGCTGGCTACGGTAACTAAGCGCTAACACAAATGCTAAGAAAAAAGTTTCGCCTGCAATACCAAATAATAAGAGCCCGCTAATTCCTCCAGGTAAGCTCATGATACCTATATTTTCGAAAATCGCTCCTACACCACTGATAAGAAGCAGTAACCAAGCAATAGAATAGTAACGCGCTACCACCACTTTTTTCCACGATAGCCAAATACAGACAAAAAGTATAAAAAAGACAGACAATACTAAAAGTAAGAAAAAAATAGACATTAATAAATTTAACGGGAGGAAAAAAGACAGCAGTATGCTGACAAAAAAGGCTGCGCTCATTCCTTTAGCAATGATAGATACGTTTTTACTGTGATGTTTTAGATCTAATAAAACGTTAGAGAACAGCATAGCAAACAGCATTGCCCCGCTGGAAAACATACCGATTGCTCTTTCCTGAAGCCACACTTGATTTGGCCAAATATATTCGTAACCAAAGCCAAACAAAGCCGCACAAACCAAAGAAAAACAAAGAACATGCCCAGTATAAAAAATGAAACCAACACTATTTGTTGTAACAAAGAAAAAGAAGTTACTAAGCGCCATTGCGACCAAAAAGCCAAACAAACACCCCACAACCAAATGGTGATGGGACGAAAACTCAATGAAGTCTTTTGGTTGCCACAAACGCATAGGAACTCTCATGCTTCCTGATGCCTGTACTCGCATAATGCCAAAGCGAGGTGAAGTTGCGTACTTTGAAAAGTCAACAATGAACGACTCATGATCAAACATGCGAGAATCAAAAGGGTAACTATCGCCAAACGACAGCACATCTAGATTCAAGTCACTTTCAGCGGATGCATAAAGCCACATATCAACTTTATCTAACAAAGGGTAAGCAACCTCAAACAAGCGATCGTCATCGTCACTGGAATTCACAGGGATGTGGAATTTTAACCAATAAGTCCCCTGGTTCATACCTAGGTTCACTGGCGTTTCAAGCTTAGTCCAAGACTGACTTGATAATTGCTGGACGTCATCAATACTTAACTTCTTCGACTCCCCATGCAAAACATACACAGAGTCAACATTGTAAGAATCAACAGGAAGACTAGTTAAAGCGAAAGTAAATAATATATAAATAGCGAGTGCGAATACAGCGGCAAATATAACCCACTTTCGGCGTATTTTTTCTCGTACTACGGGAAATTGCATTAACCTAACTAAATCTCAAAAACACGATTACAGTTAGTGTAGCTGGTTTGTTGCAACTTGGAGATATTTTGCTGAGTAATTTCTGCGTAGACCTCTGCAACATGTGGAAGTAAAGCGGGTTCATTTATTCGTTTTCGTGGTCTCACATTTTTGGGAAAGAGATAAGGAGCATCTGTTTCAAAAATTAATCTCTCTATGGGTAAAGTAGTAATACTATCCCTCAATTCAGTCCCCCGCTTGGGATCACATAACCAACCTGTAATCCCAATACATAATCCTAAATTTAAATAGGTTTCCATTTGTTCTGCACTGCCAGTGAAACAATGTGCAATACCGTTAATATTCGTAGTTCCAAAAATATGTTTGAGACTCGAAACCTGCTGCTCAAATGCATCTCTTTCATGCAGATAAACAGGTTTATTGTACTTTTTAGCTATTGCTAGTTGCGCTTCAAATACCTTTTTTTGTGTATCTGAAGGAGAAAAGTTTCGATTAAAATCCAACCCACACTCTCCAACCGCAACAACGCCAGGCTTATGCACTAGAGTTTCTAGTCGAGTCAAATCGGCATTGGATACGTCTTTGGCATAGTGAGGATGAATACCTACTGTATAGACAATAGATTCGGGATAAGCCTCATGCAATTTAGCGGCAGCACCCCATTCGTCTGGAGACGTAGTGATCACACACAGTTTCTGTACATCTGCACTTTTGGCATTCACGATTATCTCGTCAATATCAAAACGCGTATCAAGTAAATTGACCCCAGCATCAAACCAAGGCATTAGTTAACCCGTTTAACTCTGATACGTCGCTTGCTGCCTTCAACCTTCATATAAAATGCGCTTAACGCACCATTTGTAATAACCACAGTATCGCCAACTTTAGGCTGACCTGCTTTTTCAGAACTTGTTTGTAACCATTCTTGCCCATCATCTAAAGTGACAATCACTTTTTTAGAACTTAACTTTTTAACTGCAGCGACCTTCCCTACCAATGAATCACCGTCAATATACGAAGTAGATTTAGCAGGCTTGGGTTTACCAAAATCATTTACGGCTTCGTTTTTTTCTGGCGACTGGGGCGTTGGCAGTGAACTTTCCCGTTTAAGTTGAGAAGGCACTTGAGTATTTACTTTTACAGCCGCCAGTGACAACTCTTCGCTTTTTCCAGAGTACCCATTGAGCTTTTTCGCTACACCATCAAAACACACTAAGCGCTTTAAACTATTTTCCACTTCTGTACAGCTTTTAATCGCATTAGAAAGCGTTTCTGCCTGCAAACCAAAGGAACTAAGACTAAAACATAAAGAGATTTGAATGATTAAACGAGGTTGAATGCGCAACATAAATTATCCTATTTTGTGTTCTGAGGTATCTGATGATTGCTCTCGGTTAGCATACACACTACCAATCACAATCCCCACTTCAAACAGTATCCACATGGGTATAGCGAGTAATATTTGAGAAATCACGTCTGGCGGTGTAAGCAACATTCCCATAATGAATGCCCCTACAATAACATAGGGCCTTTTCGCTCTGAGACTTTCAGCCGACGTTACACCAGTCCAGCAAAGCAATATAATCGCTACTGGAATTTCAAATGACAGCCCAAATGCAAAAAATATTTTTAATACGAAGCTCAGATAACTATTGATATCCGTATTCATCACCACTCCTTCAGGAGCAACATTTGCGAAGAAGGTAAAAGCTAATGGGAAAACAATAAAATACGCAAAAGCGACACCAGTATAAAACAATAATGTACTTGAAAACATCAGAGGAGCAATGAGCCTTTTCTCATTTTTATAAAGGCCCGGAGCTACAAAACTCCACATTTGATAAAGCACATAAGGAATTGCGATAAAAAATGAAACCACTAAAGTGAGTTTAAATGGTGCAAAAAATGGCGAGGCAACATCAGTTGCTATCATAGTTGCGTTTTCAGGTAATGATGCCAAAAGCGGTTCCGCTAACCACTGATACAAATCTTGAGCAAAAAAAGCTAACCCACAAAAAATAACTAGAATGCACCCTATGCCTTTTAGCAGACTATTGCGTAAATCAATCAAATGAGAAATTAACGATTGAGAGTCAGACATCATTTTCTTTTTTATAGGGTTGGGTCACCGATTCTGCCGCTTCTTTGAGTTCGTCGACACTGCGTTTTAAG
>CAYUZL010000225.1:0-3878 GCA_964449725.1 uncultured Alteromonas sp.
GAATGAAAGTGCAAATAAAAATGAGCTGAACGAGGCGCTAAAACGTGAATTGGATGAACTAGCGAATAGTAACTCGGAAATTGAAAAATCCTTAGACGCAGTTAAATCACAATCGTCTGAAAAACAGCAAGAAACTGAAACATTAGTTGCACAATTAACGTCATTGCAGCAGCAATATGAAGAGGCAAAGGTCTCTTTATCAGAATCTGAAGCATTCTTGGCTAGCGCGAACGAAAAAGCCAGTGAATATGAAGTTGAGCAGGCTAAACAAGCTGACTTGATCAATGATTTACAGCTTCAGATTAATCATCTTACTGAGAGCTCTGATAAGCGTAAAGATGAATTGACCGAAAATGATCAGAAATTCAAACAACAAGATGCAGAAAAAGATGCGTTGATTGCATCGCTCTCTGAATCAGTAAAACAAGCCCAGAGTCAAATAGATGAGTTAAAAGTCAACCTTGAACAACAAGCGTCGGCTAAGCAAGAAGCTGAAACGTTTATAGAAAAAACCCAAACAGTAAAATCTAAACTTGAAGAAAAACTTGTACTTACAACCAAAGAGATTGATACATTAACAAAAGAGAATGAAGAAAAGGAAATTCAACGAAGTACATTATCGGAAAAACTTGCTGAGCAAGAAGCAGTGCTGGAGCAGAAACAGAGCGAATATGCGTTGAAACTGGAAGAGTTAAAAATTGAACGAGATAGCTTGTCTACTAAGTTAGCATCAGCGGGTAATTCTGAACAAGGGAGTAAACTTACTGACAACTTGAATATGCCAGAAATTGCAGCACTGGCTTTGCCTGGTAAAACGGATATTTGGTTTGATTTAGCCTATTTCTGGTCAAGTCGTTCGAGTGACGAAAGTTTGTCTCAATCGTTGATAACCTTAATTTCTGACTTCGAAGCTCAGATTAGTGTAGGTGAAAAAGCGACTCACGCCGAAGACTTGTCAGTTATGCTTAAAGTTTCTACTCAATTACTCACATTGGCTAAATCAATTAACTCTGATGCGCTTGTAGACTTGTTAAACAGCTTCAACAGCGATTGTAAACAAGGAATGATTGATAATGCGATGATACGTTGGATGCCGACTAAATTAGGTATACAGCGAAGTCAGAGAGTTATATACGAGTTGCTAAATAATATCTAATAACCTTTAGCAAACATGTGGGAACATCACATGTTTGCTACTTTCTCCACATTTCAGTTTAAGCGTTTAGTTCTTTTTCTATTTCTTCCAGTGATAACCCCTTGGTCTCAGGTACGAACTTGTAAACCATAACAAAGCCTATGGCAGCGAACACGCCGTACAGGGTAAATGTTGTGGCCGAACCTAAATTCTCTAGCTCCCAAGGGAATACTAATGTGATGATAAAACTGCATAGGCTATTTATTACACCTACTGCAGAAATCGCTAAGCCCCTTAAGTGATTGGGGAAAATTTCGCTGAACATGACCCACATTACCGGTCCCAAAGAGACGGCAAAAGAGGCCACGAAAAACAAAATACCAACGAGTATTAGTGTGGCGTTAAGTTGTGCCGCAGCTTTTATAATATCGCCTTGATGGACTTGTAAGTTTACGCTTCCAATGAGGTCTGCAATTGCATTTTTGAACTCAACGTCTGAACTGTAAATAACGTCTTGTATTGCGTTAAGCTCCGTATGCTTGTCGATTTGACTCAAACCTGCGATGTCGTTAGCGGTTAAAACGTATTGGGCTTCTCGATAGCCATAACTACAGATAAGCATGCTTATCACTACGCCAATTAAACCAAAAAGCAATAATGGCTTTCGTCCCACTTTGTCAATCAGAGCCATGGCAATTATGGTAAATATGATATTGATCACTCCCACCCAAATGGCTTGTGCAAATGCCGCGTTAGTCCCAATTCCGCTTTGCTCAAAAATGCTAGGTGCATAGAAATAAATCGCATTTACGCCCGTGACTTGTTGGGCTATTCCGACAATCAAACCCACGCCGAGAACAAAGCGCATTTTAGGACCGAACAAAGCACTCAAACGACTACCCAAGGATGTGCGAACCTTGCTGGCGTTTTCAATGTGCAAAATTTCTTTTTCTTGCTCTTGTTCGCTCATGGCGGGATACAATTTTGATAACGCTGTTTTGGCTTCATCGGGTTTGCCTGTGACCGTTAACCAACGAGGGCTTTTAGGAATAAAAAATAAACCAATGAAATACAAAAGTGCAGGCAAAACTTCTAAGCCCAACATCCATCGCCATGTATGCGTGTCGATACCAAAATGCGTTACCCATACCGCATTGGATTGGCTAAAGCCTAGAATGAGATAGTTTGCAAAATAGGCCACGGAAAAACCAATGACGATATTGAGTTGGTTTATAGAAACCATTTTTCCTCTTATCTCAGGGCGAGATATTTCGGCAATATACATAGGCGCTATCATTAATGAACAAAATGCGAGGCCGCCGACAAATCGAGCGATAATCAACCAGCTTTCATTTATCGCGATGGCAGAGAGCGCTGCACTTACTAAATACAAAAATGCAATTATTTTAAGGGTGGTACGGCGACCAAAGGTATCTGCCAGAAAACCCGCAAAAATGGTGGCGACGATACCACCCAGGGTAGGGGCGCTGACAATGAGTCCTTGCTCTAATGTAGATAACCCAAATTCTGTAGTGATTTGTCCGATAGCACCGGAGATAACAGATGCGTCAAAACCGAATATAAACCCACCTAACGAGACAATAAGTGTGTAAAGTAAAACTTTGTTATTTTTCATTTGTGACTTTTATGTTTTGTTTTTGTTAAAAAAGCATAAAAGGTAGTCTTTTGGAAGAAAAATCGAAATTTTTAATTTTAATAAAATTAAGGAAAAGCGGTGTTTGGTGTAAAAAAATTAGCTTGGTGTTTGTTTGTGGTGGGTTGTGTAAGCCTTTCGTTTGGTTCCAAAGGGCAAGTCGCCTCAGACTTAATTCTTGTTTCAATCAATGATATTAAAACTCATGGTCATTTTAGCGTGACTCGTATCACCGATAACGAAGAATATTCGAACCAACCTTATTTTACCCCATCAGGAGAGGGGTTGTACTTTACTCAAGCACTAGGGAAGGAGGCAGCGCAAACCGATATTTTTTATTATAACTTAACCGATAAAACCACAACGAATTTGACTCATTCTGCTGGTTTATCTGAGTACTCTGCAACACCTACGTCTAAGGGCTTTAGCTCAATTCTTGTTGATGAAGCTGGAAAACAATGGCTTTGGTCGTTCAGTTCAGAAGGTAAATCCTTGGGCAAATTACATCCTGCTGAGCCTGTAGGTTACCATGTGTGGGAAAAACCTAAGACTGCACTGGCGTTTGTATTAGGTGAGCCTCACACGTTACAACGCTTATACAGCAATGGAAGTGCGAGTGTTATCGATTCTAATATTGGTCCCAGTTTATGGTCTATCCCAAACCAAAATGCAGTGAGTTATACAAAAGAGTTTCGTGGTGATAATAACCTGTGGTTAATGTCACTAGCAGAAGGAAAAGCAAAGGCCAGTAAGCTAACCATTATGCCCAAAAATGTCACATATTATACTTGGTTGAAGGATGGTGCGGTATTAACAGCGAAAGGCGCGCAGTTATTGTTAAATCACGTTTTTACAGAAAACGCTAGTTGGGTTCCGTGGTTAGATTTGTCAGCCTATTGCGGCTCTGTCAGTCGAATTCATAGCTATCAGCAAGAAAAGGCGGTAAAACTCGCGGTGGTTTGCGAGTCGCCAAGTGATACACTTAAGGCTGAATAACAAATTGATGTAATGTGTTAATGCTAGTAATAAAGAATCTTTCAAACCGAATTTATCAAGTTGATATTGTACGAGGTATAGCCTGTGTATCTA
>CAYUZL010000226.1:0-4613 GCA_964449725.1 uncultured Alteromonas sp.
CGTTCAACCAATTGATACAGTAACGTCTATTCTGGACGATGTCGTTTATAGGTATAAATTTGAGCTGCTAGCAATGGCGTCCTTGCCATGAATTGGTATCACAGTGTGTCGACGAATTTCATGTAAATCTAGTGAACAATAGGGTGGGAAATGCGGTGATCCGAACCACCGACCAGTGGCAATTGGCTTTTGCACTCATGTGGTTATCAATGTGGGTTGATTAGAATATGTACAACAAAGATCAACACGCTCTAGACCAGCATCAATTGTAAACAAATATATTCCCCTCGAAGGCACTCATGTTGTGTACACTCCTTAAACTTTTGATTAATATGAAATCCACGGATATGTTGTTATTTCAATATTGGGAAGAAAATGCTCTGGATAAAAAGAGTGAGCGTGAAAAACACAATTGCTATATTAATTACTTATGTACTGACTGCTTGCGGAGGTGGCGGTTCAAACACTAACAGCAACGAGGTTGAAAATAGTCCGCCAGAGCAAACTAACTCAGCGCCTGTTGCCATTCTCGATTCATTGGTAATTGAAGATGGCACAATAACCACCATAAATGTATTAGATAACGATACAGATAGCGATACTGACCAACTCAATATAATTGAAATTGTTTCTCCTCCAAATTTTGGTACCGCTACAATTGTAGATAACGAAATACAATTTGTTCCTCAAACAAATTTTGCTGGCACAGATACTCTAGTTTATAGGATAAGCGATGGTGAACTAACTTCTGATGCAGAAGTACGTATATCACTTACGCAATCATTAACTTTGGCAGGACGAATCGACGGATTAGCAGGTTCTAATGCCACCTTGAATGTTCAAATTGGCAATGAAGTAATGTCTTTTCAGAGCGATGGGAATGGCGATTATGAAATTGCGCTAACAATATCCGACTCAAGTTCATTGGCAACCTTGAACGCTGTCGATTCGGAGCAACAACCGATACTTATAGGATTAATGGGCGAAGCCAAGGCATTACTTGATGACAGTGGCGAAGATCGCATATTGGTTGCGGCTGAAAATACCTCAGTAAACTTAAACTTATTTTCCACAGCGACCTTTTTACTGGTCGAAGATAGCAACAATAATCAATTGATAGAAAGCGCACAAAGGCTAAGTGATCTCGTTTCTGCCCTAAATACAGCAGATATTGTAGACGTTGCAGCATTTATGCATGTGCTAACCACTAACGACGCTTTTTTATTTACAGTCGATCCTGAGGCATCAACAGCGGGTGTACTAGCCTTGCTCGATGATGATATTTATCCAAGCACTCAAGAAATTATTCAACAATACTTAGTTAACAACCAACTCGTAGACGAACTAGGTAGCCCAACAGCAGAGTATATCGCCGCTAGAGATGAAGCAATTGTACAATTAAGCGAGACCAATTTAGTCAACCACGACATCGCAATGGTAATATCGTTACTGCAAAACCAAACTAATATTTTAGTATCAGCCCAACAGCCTGGTTTTGTAGCTGATGTAGCCAATAGCTTTACACTTAGTGAAGAAGGTATTGGTACATTTTTTACAGGATTTTCCATAACAGATGCAGTACCTAGCGTCCCCATGGCTTGGGAGATTACAAATGGTCAACTGGTTTTATCTTATACACAAGAATCTTTGACCGTCCTTTCCTTAACTAGCTCAAACTTAAATGAGCTGCGGCAAGATTTTGGTAGCGAAGTAGTCGATTTAATTCTCGATAATATATTTCTATTCCCGTCTGGACAGATTCAACAAATATCTAGAATAACAGGTCAGGACCTCTCTCTATTGAAACAAAATACCAACAACTTACAGGTAATAGCCGAAACGCATTCGGAGATAGAATTGGTTATCCCACCAGAACTCGGTTTTAGTGATAATCCGACAATAACCGAATCATCGATAAGTTCTTTTCAAATTCCCACTCGAATTGAAAGTATTTTAATCGATTCTGAGGAAAGTGAATTATTGGGTAAATGGGCCTTACCCGTTATCGCAAGCTTTGAAGAAACATTCACAGATAATTTAGAACGAGGTGTTGACGCCTTCACCCTTCAAAGTAATGGAAGCAGTACAGGTGAATTTTCTGGAGCAACATATGACTGGTCGTTAAACAACGGTATCATCGTTTTAGAAAATCCCACCGAACGTTACGAATTTTTGCCTTTTAAGCTAAATGGTGACGAATATCAAACTATTATGACTCGTAAAGTAAACAATGAAATTGCAGACATACAATTAGTTCTAATAGTGCGGTTTAACGACTCAGCATCTCAATTCACTGATAATCTTGTTACAGGCCTTCCAAAGGTTTACATTTCGCATTTGAGTGCTACAACTAACCCAAGGAACTGGGTGGGTAATAGCTTACGAGTTATTCAGGTATTTGCCCATCAATTCAATTCTGATGGCTCAATGCGAAGAGCAATTTTTACAACCCCCTCTAGTAATAATTTTAGGTTTGATAGTGCCTTATGGGAAATCGTTGATGGTGTGGTACAAATAAGGAAGACAATTGACACTGCTATCATTGGCAGGAACTGGCAAGTTATTTCGGTTGACGAAACCGGAAGAGCTCATGTAATAGAAACATTCATATTAAATGAAGAGCGTATCGGTTTTCCGTTTTTTACAGCTCCAAGGCTAAATAGTTATAGCCTACTAGATTTAAGCGCTTATCCAGAAAGATTCAACAATACGGATTTTATGACTAGATAACCAACTAAGTCTGCGGATGAACAAGAGCACCTAAGCAAGTGATCTTGTTTATCTGAGAATACTAGTCATTATGAAGTACCCAACGAGTATAAGAAACATTAAGACTATAGGTTAGACATAGTGACAGCTGTATTTGAGTCTGGTTTTACGTTTTCCCAATAGGTATTTTGAAGAAAATATGAAATTAGTTGTCGTCAAGATAAGTAAGTGATCTGGTCTTTGGTAGTGAAATTCGAAATCTCTTTGGATGGTGTAGTCGTCAATTACTGAGGTTTGTACGGGTTCGAAAATCGGCGGGGCTCGACAGGTATTGGCGGTAATTGGTGAGTCTCGCACGCGGTTATGTCGATATTAAATACACGTTTTACTGCGCCGGTCACCGGACTCTGCGCCCACGACATACTGCGCGCATGGTATGACTTATCTGAATCTTTCAGATGCTCTGCTAAGCGGGGGCTGTTCTTACCACGTTGTGAAGCAGTCACTTCTGCTCTCACCTTAGCATTGGGAGCAAATACCCCATAAAATCTCGTAAGGTTTAGTCTGGGGGGCGGGATGAGTGCCGCGAGCTTGGCGATGAAATCTAATGGATTGAAAAACACATGCGTAGTGCCGTTGCTATAAGCTGTCTTGAGTTCATATCTCACCTTACCGGAACCAGTCAAACTCAATCGTTGTTCGCATTATAGCTGGCCTTGCGATGTATCTGCACAGGCGTTCCAGTTTCACAGTTTCGTGGCTGTCAGCAAACACCCCAGCGTGCATATTAAAACCCCCTATTTGCGCTATCTGGCCCTACAGCAATGCGGTAATTTACTGAGGCAGCCTGCAAGGGCAGCAAACTATCTTCATCATCCATGGGTAAATCGAGAAACGTGTTATCCATGTCGCGCTGGATCAGTTCTACTTTTTCTAGATATTGGGCGATTCGATGGCTGATGTTATGGACTAGCCGCTCCATATCACTATGACTGGGTGCCTTGGTACGCTTGAATTGAGTTTGACCATGAGCTTGTATGATGACACCTTCCAGAAATAGCATATGAAAGTGTATATTTAAGTTCAGTGCGCTGCCAAAACGTTGAATGTATGTCACAGCACCTGCTTTGGCCTGCTTCTTCAGATACCCGGCTCGATGAGTAATATCGGTTGCAATAGCATGATGAATGATTTGCATGATTTGCATGATTTTACTTAAATGTTTGATAGCGGGCAGGAAAATCTCAAAGCTCGGTGCCGACGGCTTTACCCATTGGAAATACGATTCTGGCAACTATGCCAAAGGTAAGTTACACGAAGTTGCCTATTACAAGGGGAAAACGTCAGCGTCCGGCACCTCTACCTATTTGTATATGGGGTTAATGGCGGCCAATGATATTAGTATAGAAGGCGAGAGCTTTTGCTCAGAATACTCGTTTGATGCGTTTAACCGAGTTTATTATACCCGCTACCCAGCAAACAATTTTGCCGTTAAAAATACCTACACGTCGTTGGGCTACCTCTCTTCCTTTGAAAACGCGACCTATGGACACCGAGAGTTCGGTAAAGTTTACGAAAAAATTACGAAAATGAACTACCGTGGCCAGGTTACGGAAATGGAATTTGCCAACCGCTTAAAAGAAACAAAAAAATCATGATTCTGACACTGGCTGGTTAAATTATTTAAGCGTAAAAAGAGGGAGCTAAACCCCTCATCACAGTTTATCGTTTGCCTACGACAACGTGGGCAATATGAACTATCGAGACCACGCCTTGCTGCAAATTGTTAATTTAGGACGCTGTGACCGTGCCACAACTTGACTTGGGCGAAAATTCGTCGATATTGACAAACTAGCAACCTGTAATCTACATTAATAGATGGGTTAAATGATCGCAACTTTAAC
>CAYUZL010000227.1:0-3789 GCA_964449725.1 uncultured Alteromonas sp.
ATTTAGATATGTATTGCCATTCTCGTACCCGATTAACCGAGCATGTTTTACCCGGACCAACAGGTGAATCCAACATTTTGTCCGAATACGGCAAAGGCTTAGTTTTATGCCTTGGTCCCACCGTTGAAGAAGCAGAAAAACAAGAAGAAATTGCAAAAGCCAACGGATGTGCGGCCCTCATCATTTGTCCAGATGCAATCCAATATGGGCAAATAAACGGCTTCTTAGACAGAGTATTATTAAAAGAATTAAGTGGCTTTAGTGTTGTTGCTCTATGGAGCGATATCGATGACGTAAGACAAGCCCGTCAAGCTTTGGCCGCTAGAGACGGGGAAATATTACCCTTAAGTACAGGGAAAAACTTAAAGCAATTTTGCAGACTTGAAAGGCATGTTTGCGTAGATACTACTTCAGCAGGAGGCAACACGGCGTTACTCGCCGCTCAGTCTTAGTAGAAGTAGACAGAATCAGTGAGTTAGGAGGCAAAAATCAACACGCCCTAGTGTTTCCATTCAAATCGTTGATTAGAGATTGCCATAAGGCTAAAACCCGTTGTTGATCGCCGCTTTCTAGTTCCTTATTGTCAAACGCACTGTGCAAGCTTGATAGTACCTTCTCATTAAGTAAAGGCAGTGACGCGTCTGGCTCGACTTCCATTGGTTTAGCAATCACCGCGACATGACCTTGTAAGTAACTGGCAATAAAAAGTTCATCGTCAGTCCCCGTATCCACCACACTATCCAGCGCCGATTCCAACGCCATTACTTGATTTAAAAATACAGTCATATTGCTATTCCACCAGATATAAAGCTCGGTCGTGATAACCGGTAATAATTGTTATAGGCCCTCGTAAATTATGATCCACACTTTCACTTCCCGTGTCGACTCGTAAAGGTCGACCTTCTAATGAATTTAGTTTCAATTTACTTGCCAAAATTAATATATTTTGTTTTTCGATTTGTTTTAAAAAGTAAGGACTTAGTTGTTGATTACCTCGGCCAAAAATGTGCCCTTGACCACCTATTACGGTAATCACTAGTTTCACTTTGTTTTTATGGGTATTCACTAATTGTTCTAGGTAAGACGCGTCCACATCACTTTTAATACACTCAGATTGATAAACCACATCTACGCCCAAAAGAGAGTTTGGCAAATTCAACGAAGCCATAACTGATGCTAAGGTAGAGCCTGAGCCCATTACATAATAGAAATCATCGTCTTCTTCCATTATTTCGATGACATCATCAACCATGTCTTGAAGAACCAATTCATCGCTTTCTTGGCCCCCCATTTTAACGGCTTGGACGTAATTCAAGTGAGATGGCACTCGCATACTACCATAGTGCTTTGCGATGACTTTACCTTGTCTAAACGCAGACTCATCGATATCCCGCACTTCACCTTCAATTTGGCTTACCGCTTCTCCCCTTAATAGCGCCCTTAGTACCTCACCTGCGGCACTGGGTGTGACAGCATAAACACCCGAATGAATCTTACAGCCTGCGGGAACCCCAAGCACTGGGATAGTTTGACCAACACAATTAACTACATTTCTTGCAGTACCATCGCCACCAGCAAAAATTAACACGTCGATATTTTCCTCGAGCATAGCAACTATTGCGCTTTCAGTATCCGATGCTTCTGACTGAGCATGAGTTTGGGAATACACAATTGAAGGGGTTAACCCCAAAGCGGTTAATGTGTTCTCTCCCATACTGCCTGAGGCTGTGAAAATCTGAGCCTGCTGTAACTCTTTAACGGCAAGCTTAAGCGCATTACGCATTTTGTCATTGGCCAAGCATTGTCCACCTGCACTCAAAGCTTGTGCACGAACTTCATGCCCGTCACTGCCTTTTAGCGCTAATGCCCCGCCAATACCAGCATAAGGGTTAACGACAATGCCAATTTTTAGCCGAGCTTTTGTATGCACTGCATGATCCAATTTTTTAGTTGCTGCTCGCTCAGCCCACCAGACATTCTGTCAATTTCTTTACCGTGATGGAAAAAGATCAAGGTTGGAATGCTACGGATAGACGCTTCTGCAGAAACCCGTTGCGCTTGTTCAGTGTTAACTTTAGCAAATAATACTGTTTCAGACTGCTTAGCAACACTGGTAAATACGGGAGCCATAGCTTGACAAGGTCCACACCAACTCGCCCAAAAATCCACAATTACAGGTAAATCATTTTTTTGAATATAATGCGCATAAGTACTATCGGTTAGCGCTACGGGTTCGCCTGAAAATACGTTATTTTGGCACTTTCCACAACGCGCTTGGGTATGGTCTTTATCTTCAGGTATGCGATTGATCGCAAAACATTCTGAGCAAGCTAAATGCATGTATATTCCTATTGGATAATTGAGCAATACTGAATTTTATCAGTTTTTGTTTTGAGGCGTTGTCTATATATCACCCAAGCGAACCGCACATAGACGAAACATTAAAGTTTTTTTGTAAAGCGTGTATAAAAACCTGAGCGCGAGGAGGAAAACCATTTTCCACATAAACACCAAGTTGGGCTTCAACCGCTTTCGCAAAGGCTTGGGTGTTGGGCTGCGCCCCATTTAAATTATCTGTGCTGACTCTAAATTTATGATTACTCGCCAACGAAAACCCCCACTCGATCGCCTGCGGTTTTACTTCAACACATTCAAACTCTGCTTGTTGTTTTTCGTTTCTGCCATCTGGCTCGTACCAGTAGCCGTAATCTGTTTGCAATCGCCTTTTTTCCCCCGCAAGACACCAGTGGGCAATTTCGTGTAACGCACTAGAGAAAAAGCCATGAGCAAAAATGATACGGTGGTAAGGTATGTGCTGATCTTTAGGTGCGTAAAGGGGCTCATCATCCCCTAATATCAAACGCGTATTGTAGTGTTGAAACGTAACATCAAATAATTCGATTAATTTCAGCACTTTTTCATTTTCTTTCATATACTTATTAACAAAAATAAACCAGCTGACTCAGCATTAATGCATAATAGTGTAGCAAAAGTGACACACTATCGGCTATGCTAGCGAAGGTGTACAAAAAAAGGACAGTTATTTGCACTCTATTTCCGACCAAATAATAGCAGATTTGCGTAAAACGCAAGCACAACGAGATCTTGCTCAAAAAATGCAAACTCTCGACTCAGTTATTGCTTTACAACATTGGCAGTGCCAACGTTTGTTAACCACGCATTCTGATTTAGCAGCTCAAGATAAATATAAAGAGGCTATGGCTTTTTTTGTAGAAGAGCTTTACGGCCCCAAAGATTTTAGTCAACGAGACGCCGATATAGTAAAAATTGTGCCTAAGCTTGCAGCCTTATTACCTGAAAAAGCAACAAGTGCATTAGCCGATGCGATAGCCTTAAACACGCTTTCTTTTGATATGGATTTAGATTTAGTCCATCACTTAAAAGGGCCACTCAATTCGACTCACTATGCCCAAGCGTATCGAGCAATGGGGCGATTTGAAGACAGGCAACACCAACTCAACACCATTAGCCATCTGGGAAGCCTACTGGCAGATGTGGTAAAAATTCCCGGGGTGTCTATGATAATAAAAGTAGCGCGACAGCCCGCGAAAGCAGCCGGTGTATTGACTCTTCATGAATTTCTAGAACGAGGCTTTAGGGCATTTAAAAATATAGGTGATGTGAACGGTTTTATTTCTCCGATTATTGCTAAAGAAAGAGAAATCATGCAAACACTGCATAGTGATACATTTGATTTATCGAATGAAAATCCTATACCCGAATTAAGCTAATGACTTCTTTCCCATGGCGTTACGACAACCCCTTTAT
>CAYUZL010000228.1:0-3475 GCA_964449725.1 uncultured Alteromonas sp.
CACTAAGTGTCGTTTGGGACAGTGGTATTATCATGGGGAAGGGAATGAATATTTCTCGAACTCTCGTACTTTTGCTGCACTTGAAACACCTCATGTTGATCTTCACAAAAACACAAAAGCGATTTTTAGTTGTCTTGAAGAAACGTCTTTAGACGTGGATAAAGTGAGTCGTTATCTAGAAGGGATGGAACAAGCAGGTGTTCAGATTTTCTCTTATTTAGATAAATTGCTGTTAGAAAAAATTCAACACAATTAATTCAAATGCCCTACTTAGGTAGGGCACTGTATTCATCAACAGTAATTAGTTGAATAACTGATCTGCAAGGCTTTTTTGTACCGGTGCAGCAAGGTTAGATTTTAATTCAAGTTCAAGAGGTTCGGCTACGCCAGACATCCAGATACGCAGCTCTGAATCTGTGTCGAAGGTGCCTGCGGTTTCCACTTCAAAACGGATGACAGATTTATACGGAACACTAAGGTAATTTACTTTTTTACCAGAAACGCCTTGTTTATCCATAAATATAACCCGTTTATTAGTAAAAATAAGCATGTCGCGAATTAACTTATATGCACTGGCTACGGTTTCATTTTCCGCTAAAACATCTTCTAATTGAGCGTTAACCTCGTCTGTATCAACGGCGCTCGCTTTGCCCATTAAGCCATCTAAAAGACCCATATTTTTTCCTTATGACTGTCTCGATAGAATTGATTTTCTATACCCGTGAAAAATATAACTATTCGAGATTAACAAAATCGTTGAAACAAGCCTAGGGCGTGTTGATCTTTAATGTGATTACGCTTTTGTTAAATTTAGTTATGCGGTTATTGAAAAAAGAAGAGTTTAATAACAGGGTGGTGTTACAATTAATTAACATTGGACAGTGAATTTAATAAAGAAAAATAAGAAACCTTATATGAAAAAACTAATGATACTGCTTATTTTTACTTCTCTATATTCTAATATTTCTGTTTGTGAACAAGTGTCCACATTAAAAGCGGATGGTCCCAATCAAGGACTTAGTGCGTATGAATTAATTAAAGATTTTGCGGGGAAGCGGCCAATTGAATCACCGGATTTATACCCTGAAAATCATCCCGAAATACAACACATCTATGAGGATACCGACGATATTGTTGGGCACCATTTTGTGTTTCTTTTACATCGAGATATTGATAGAGACAGAGATAAATACAAGCGCTTTTCTGACAGACAACGCAATGAAATTAAAGCATATAGTGGATCAAAACGGCGATTAAAAGGGTATGAAGGAGAAGCCTTAACGTATCGTTGGAAGTTTAAACTTGAACCCGACATGTCTCTTTCAAAGAATTTTAGTCATTTTTTCCAACTGAAATCTGTAGATGATGGCGTGGGTACGCCTATTTTTACTTTTTCAGGTCGACACTACCGCGGAAAAGATTGGTTTGTATTCTCTCATGCAGCGGTTAAGAAAGCGGTTATTTTAGAGAAAAAACGCTGGAATAAAGTCTCAGGAATGTGGTTGGAAGCAGAAGTTACAGCGGTTTATGAAAACGAAGGGAAACTAAAGGTTACATTGAAACGTGTAGAGGACCAAGTCATCCTTATGAAATATCAATCGGATACTATTGATATGTGGAGGGGAACGAAAGCCTCTCATTTTGTTAGGCCTAAATGGGGGTTTTATCGGTCACTTAAATCTAAATCTATGCTTGAGTCTGAAGAAGACACTATACGTTTTGCAGACTTTGAAGTGATAAAACCCTAAACCACTCAGAAAATGACAATTTGAATTTTACTGAGTGGCTTGCTCGTAAAATTAAGCTCTACGAGGTTTTGGTTTACTGCTAGATCGGGACTTATTAGGGCGCGGCTTGCTTTCAGAACGAGGCTTGTTTTCCGAACGACTGCGATCTGAATTATTCCGGGGCTTTTTAGGCTTCTTGGGTTTTTTCGCTGCTCGGTTTAAATCCGTTTTCCCTAATTGCTGGGATGGTTTAAAACCTTCAACGCTTTCTCTAGGGATGTTGAGCTTTATTAATCGTTCAATATCATTTAGTTGTTTGCCTTCGTCCATGCTCACAAGGGATATTGCTAAACCTGAACGACCAGCACGACCAGTACGGCCTATTCTATGCACATAGTCTTCAGCAACATTAGGTAAATCGAAATTCACAACAAAGGGTAATTGGGCAATGTCGATACCTCTAGCGGCAATGTCGGTAGCAACCAGTACTTGAATTTGGTTGTCTTTAAAGTCGGCTAGGGCACGTGTGCGTACGTTTTGGCTTTTATTCCCGTGAATCGCTGCGGCAGTTATGCCTTTCTTATTCAATGTGGTAGTGAGCCTATTAGCACCGTGTTTGGTTCTACAAAAAACCAAGGTTTGTGCGTGTTGTTTTTCTTTAATTAAGTGTACGAGTAGAGCACTTTTTTTGTTCTTGTCTACGGGATACAAGCATTGTTCAATGCGATCTACAGTAGAATTTGGTGGGGTGACAGTTACTTCTACTGGATCGTTAACTAGGTTTTTTGCTAGTTCTCTAATTTCTGCTGAAAAGGTTGCTGAAAACAATAAATTCTGGCGTTTTTTAGGTAATAAAGCGATGATTTTTTTGATGTCGCGGATAAAGCCCATATCCAACATGCGATCGGCTTCATCCAGCACTAGCGTCTCTAGCTCGTTAAATTTAACGGCATTTTGTTGATACAAGTCGAGCAATCGACCAGGTGTGGCAATAAGCACATCAGTCCCACGTCGAAGCTTCATCATTTGTGGGTTGATTTTGACACCACCAAATACAAGATTGTACTTAAGGTTGAGTCCGCTACCGTATTTTTCGACGTTTTCAGCTATTTGAGACGCAAGCTCTCTTGTTGGTGTTAAAACCAAGGTGCGAGTTTGATTGCTACTCACTTTTTTAGGCGCAGCTTGCAGCCTATGTAAAATAGGTAATGTAAATGCAGCCGTTTTACCCGTGCCAGTTTGTGCCGCAGCCATAATGTCACGCCCGTCCATAATTGGGCCAATGGCTTGCTCTTGTATTGGTGTTGGAGCGGTGTAGTTATTTTTTGCAAGTGCAGATAGCAATGAGGCACTTAAGCCAAGAGATTCAAATGTTGTCAATCGAGGGTTCTTCTGTAAATAAAAATGGAAGCGAGTGGGTTCACTCGCGCGGAGGCGGAGTTTACAGGACACTAGCTCCAATTACCATGAATTGATTAAAAAACAGACTTTTTAGTTGCTATATTTAAGATCAACACGTCCTAGTGGTAAGCGATAGCTCCTGCACCATCAAGAACAAAATAGGGAATTAAAATACTGTTTGCACTGAGCAATTTTTTTGAACTGGTGTCGAAAACCTTACTATTTACTCTCACACCTCGTGGTTCATAAATGAGATTTCCAGACATTACGCAGCAATAATCGGTGTTTTCTGCCAAAGCGTCACGAGTGAAAGCGAATGTGCCTCTTTCTGTGATACTGACTTGAGA
>CAYUZL010000229.1:0-2893 GCA_964449725.1 uncultured Alteromonas sp.
CGGTATATTTTGCCGATTATGTTCCTGATTACGCGGTAGATATTGCATCGAATCACACACTTATATCGTTAGATAAATTGTTGTTGGATGAGTCTGAAATAAGCAAAGAACGGCAACAGCTTCATATCGAACAATGGCAACATACACTAAGCCAGCTAAATATTGCTGATAAAGGATATAACCTTAATTTTCGTCGCTCTGATGAAATGGGTGCCAATGCGTTTGCGCTTCCTAATGGTACTATCGTCGTTACCGACGAGTTGCTTGTGTTGATCGACAATGATAGTGATTTACTTCGGTCTATTTTGCTACATGAAATTGGACACGTAGAACACAAGCATTCCATGCGTCTGATTGCTGAGACATTAGTAACGTCTTTAGCAATCGACTACTTTTTTGGTGACATGGGGGGAATGATAGAGTTCTTTGGTGGTATCA
The DNA here is from genome assembly GCA_964449725.1 of uncultured Alteromonas sp. Taxonomy (GTDB): domain Bacteria; phylum Pseudomonadota; class Gammaproteobacteria; order Enterobacterales; family Alteromonadaceae; genus Alteromonas_F. Next base: position 439 of record CAYUZL010000229.1, read on the forward strand.
CTAACACTGTCGTTCAAAATCAGTTTTCGCAAAAATTAGAATGGGAAGCAGACAATTTTGCGTTAGACAAAATCGAAGCATTAGGTGGAGACAGAGAAAATTTTGCTGTAGCTATGAAAAAGTTAGCTGAAACATTAGGTGAAGAATCTAAATTAGAAGGCTTTATGCAGTCTCACCCATTAATGAAAGAGCGAATAGAAAACGCAAGACAACAACGTTAAACAATAATCGTATTTAGCTAACTAAGGCGAGGAGAATATATTATTAATGATAGCGGAGCGTTAATTACCTATGTTGCAAATGGCTCGCCAGCGGCTAAGCGAGGAGTTTGTGTTGGCGATTTCCTTCTTGATATTGAGTCATTTCCGCCAACAGACGCGAATCACATTAGTGTGCCAGATGAGACTATAGGCTATAAAATTAGACATAGAGAAAATGGTAACGTTTTTACCGTTTATGTGACAGACCTGCCAGTAGGTATTGATTTTAAATTAACCACAAGTGCTTTGGTTAAGTCAGCCAAAGGTGTCACTTTCCAGCTTGCAGATTTGGCGAATTTCTTTCTTCATGGTAAAGATGAGGAATTACTTGAGGTGGTCACAGCTGCAATCAAACCTCGTTTTCTTCGAAGCCTGTTACTTTTTGTATTTACATTTAGATTTACGTCGGCAAATATTGCTTTTTTACGCGGGTTTCATGCAGCATTAGTTGGTGAGCACTCCAATGCGATAAAATTGTTAACAATATTCATCAATGAAGAGTCTAAATACCACACCTCAGCTTCGCGAGCCATGATGCACTTCATATTGGGGACGATTTACGAAAAGGTTGGCGAAGAAAAGGAAGCGTGTGTTTGTTTTGATGAAGCGTATTACTTTTACGATGCACCCAAATATCTATCTGCGTTAAAAAAACGCAATTTACCGATAAAAGACTATCACTTAAATTTAGTGGGGAATGTATTCGCTGCTGATTATTCCTTACCAAACATGTTAAAAAGCACAGAAATAGTTAGCCTTAGCCAAAGGCTTGAATCTCTTCAAGGAAGTGAATTACACACCATTTGTTTTTTAGGTGCATACCGGTCTAATCAACCTTATGAACAGTTTCTTTGTCGTTACCATGCTTATGCTTGTTTACAACCTGAATTATTTAAATCAATTGATATAATTACTGAAAATAAAGAGTTGAGGCCAGATTGGCACGAAGTAGAAAATAAACTAATTAGCAAGGGATTCATTAACAGCATACTGCTAGACAACAAAGATCAATCATTAAGCGAAACAATCGGTTTCTCAGTGGCGCCTTTTGTTATTGTTTTAGATAAAACAGGTTTAGTTCGTTATCAAGGGGCTTTTGATGCCACTCGCACGGTTATAGAGATGCTTGATGCGTTAACATTGCCCTATAACCAATAAAGTTAGGTTTAACATACTCAGTAGTTGCTTATGGATATTCATACGATGAAGCTTTATCATTACGGCGTTATTTTGCCAAAAGGACTTTTCTGATAAGGATGCCATACCTCTCATGATGACCCACTTTATTTCTATTAGAGGCCTTTTGTTTTCCTTGTTAAATATAGCGAAAACACTCAAAGCTCTGTTGCTGTCGCTGTTATTGTTATGTAATTTCGCTTATGCGCAATCAGCATTGGATTTGTGTTTACTAGATGAAATAAAAAAGGGTCATCGTGATTTAACGGTAGCGGAAATACGGGCACGGTGTGAAAACATAAAAGAGGTTACTCGTACTGACGATGTCGAACGCCATGGAGTTGACGACAACCAGAAACAAGATTTGCAATTAAGTTATCGCACCCGACAAGAAAGCGAAACTCAGTTTAATGAATTTGTTATTACCCCTCATAGGAAAAACTACGCATTACCTGTAACGGTAACAAATGGAGTCAATCAAGAAGCCTATTCTTCTGTTGAAGAGTTTGCCGATAATTTAGAAGATGTTGAAGCGAAATTTCAAATTAGTTTGAAGGTGCCTTTAAACCGTGAGCGCCTTCTTGTAGAAGGTGATGCTTTGTATTTAGGCTTCACGTTACAAGCATGGTGGCAAGTTTATGCGAGTAGTATTTCAAAACCTTTTCGAGAAACAAATTACCAACCAGAACTTTTTTATTTAGCCCCTCTTAATTGGTATCCGTTTGGAGGAAGCACCCGATTACTTTTAGGTGCCGAACACCAATCAAATGGTAGATCACAAGTCTTGTCTAGAAGCTGGAACCGAGTGTATACCGGACTGCTGTGGGAAAACGATAACATGGCGTTGTTATTAAGACCTTGGTATCGAATTCCGGAAGAAGAAAAAGAGTTTGAAAATGATCCGAGAGGCGATGATAACCCTGATATTGACGAATTTTTAGGGCACTTTGAACTTTCAGGTGCGTACGACTGGAAAGACTATGAATTTACCTTTTTGGGACGACGAAACTTTGCAACTC
>CAYUZL010000230.1:0-3345 GCA_964449725.1 uncultured Alteromonas sp.
ATTCCAGCAAGGCGCAAGATATTTTCTACATACTTGTTAATAATAAAATGAAGTGTGAATATTTCTGATCCAGCTGCATAAAAAGCATTCTTTAGACTACTTGCAAATTTAATAGCACTATCGCAGTTATCTGCTTTCAAAAACTTATCATCAAGAATTACAGCATATGCGGCTGCCAGCATCCTTTCGAAAATATAAGGATCGTTAATAAATGCCGACTCTAGAACCAACTGGAACAATCTGTCTGGCGCTTTCAACCCAAATTGATAAAGTGCTTTTGTTATGCCATCTCTAAAATGTCTGTTTGTTGTGGTTAGCGACCACATCAACCACTCAGCTATTAAAGCGTCGGATTCACCTATTGAACTTTCAGGTTTTGCCCACTTTTGCGACAGCTTAAGAATGTTTTGCGCAAACTCTTTATTATATTTCCTTAACCACTCAGTCCAGCATAAATCTCGTTCACTAACCGTTAGCTTGATGAGTAGACGCGTCAAAAACTTTGAATTTAAGGGGTTTTCAGGATTACTTCTTACCTTTACTAATCGTCTAAATATTTCTGTGCGGAGTTCTGGGGATTGTTCAAAGCAATGCTCAATTTTTTGCTTTGACTCAGCATCAATGAGGTTCGGTTCAATCTCACTCACACCAAGTAGTGCTGAAACTTTAAATTCGTCTGGTACTAGTCGCCATAGTTGTGCTCCATAAAACTCTTTTGGAATAATAGAAGTTAATGATCTAAATATATCGCTGGATAACAAATGGCAATTATCTCCGCTAAACTTTTCAACTACGCAATCGGCTTTAAACCACTCCAAGTCTCTATCTCTTGGGTTAGTTTGAATAAGGTAGTCAGCTATTAAATAACCTCCAAGCGCATCGTAAACGGGTGTTAACTCATACTGTCCAGGCCTATCACCTGGGTTACGGAATATAATCCCTTCCTGTGCTAGAAGGTTTACTAGGCTAACATCCCAAGCAACATTATCTTGGATATGCTGTTTAAATATCTTTTCGTCGCAATCTCTGCCGTTAGACTCCCATAGGCATTGCCCTATGTAATAAAGCGCGATTCTGATGTCTTCTTCGGAATATTGCAGAGATACATGAGACAATTCACTTATTTTTCTGCAAGAATAGTCAATGTATTTGCCAAATATTTCGGGTAATGATGTAGGGAATTGATTAACTTTGACCAGACTAGATTTACTTGGATTGGTAACTTCGCAGTAAATCCTTAATGTGATTGGACGCCTAAAAAAGTTGATCGGTAACTCAGTATCTCCTGCATCAATTTTATAATAATGTAGGTAGCCTCTTATCGCGTCGATAGTATATTCACCGAAGCCATCCATCTCTATTCTAGCTACATCATCAGGCAAAGCTTGAATTGCAAAAGACTCTCTTTGATCAGCATGCTTTCTTTCATAGTACCCGTGCCTTGGTAATTCGCCTGTTCTTAAAGTACACACTACCAGAACATTTTTGGCGCGATTTAAAACCGGTAACAACGATGCAAGTTCATCTTTCCAAACACGTGGATCTTCAGCCTCATTCAGACCATCAATTACTATAGGCAATCTGCACCTAGCACGCTGGCCAGCGACATTTAATGCAAAAACTAATTCTTCAAAAGTATTAACGCTTGCCCCATTAATCTTGTATTTTTTGGCTAGCGTATCCAATGTTCCCGATTTGCTAAGGAACTTTCCTTGTATATAAACACCATAAATCCCATCATCATTTGCAGAAGATAGTTGAGCTGAAAGCTGCGTCTTGCCACCACCGGCATCGGCTAATATAGCTATCAGTTTTATATTGAGGTTTTCATCAACTGCTTCAAAAAGTTGCTTGGCCAAAAACATATCGTCCAACGCATTAGCTGCATCCAATGCAATAGGAAGATTCCTCTTCCTAAGCAATCGCACAAAGCGTTTAGCTTCTTTTGAAACTATGAGATCAGGGCTGGCAAGCCATTCATGTAGAGACTCTATATCACCGGCCGCTAGCATTAAATCAAGGTTATCAAGAATTTCTAAATACTCGTCAGCAAAATTGATAAACTCTGTAAGTGGCTCCGTTTCGCTAGTAAGGCTAGATTCAAACTTAAGAATGTTTGATTTACATTCGCGCAAACTACGCCTGATAGTTTCAAGTTCGGCATAGGCTGCTGGCGTGGCTAATGCCCTTCGTACTTCTGATTCAGCATCCGTAACCTGGTGAACAGGGGCCAGCCATCTATCTTTTATCGGCGCGATACTTCTTTCATGCTGCTCTTTTAATGTTTCAAACGAAAGAACCAGCTCACCAAAGTAAGTCTTTCGTAACATTTCAGCTGGACCTGCCAGCCAATTATCAAGTTCTTCCTCTGCCCATAAATGCAACTTGTATGGGTACTTGGCAGCTAAACCATAAAACCATTGCTGATCTTTGGTTGTTAGAGTAAATGGAGTCCACAGTACCCAGTCAGTTAAATTAGGTAGAAATTTAACTGTTTTAGCTAATGAATCTTCTATGTCTTTTTTACTGGCAGCCTTTAAGCTTTTATCTTTGTTTAGCTCAAACCATTTACATTGCCAACCAAACCATTGATTAGTCGCACCGAGGGAAGGACAGTCTTTCGATAATTCGATATGGTACTCTACGCCGGGCTGGTTTTTTAGAGCTTTGAATTGCCCAAAACCACCAAATTGCGCACGCACAATACCACGACAAAGGTTTTCGAAGTTTATCCTTACATCACCAGACGATTCTTTAAACTTTTCCCAGCACAATTCAGGCATTTACTTATCTCGCCCGTGTTCTGTTTCTGGATAATCATGAGCGGAGTAAACTTCAACTTTTGCCCCCTTATCGATAAACAACTTAAGGAATGCGGAAAACTCACTATCTTCAGATGTATAAACTAACTTTTCTTTATCTTGATCCAGACTATGCTCATAAGAAAAATGCTCTATTTCTTGCGGGGCCAATATATGAACATTCTCATTGCATAGAATTTCCCTGACGTCTTCAGGGAATCGAGTCGTTTGGCCGTTCAATTCAACTTTGTGCTGAAGTAGCTCGCTAAGCCGTTCAGCCAGTTCTTTGGTTTTAGTCGCGTCATCAATAGTTTTAAATGTACCAACCATGACCAAGTTCATAGAATGCTCAGAGCCGTAAGAAGTCCATATTTTCATTTTTTTACCTCTTCTAATTCTTTTAAATTTGCCAATGCACTAATTAACCCTTCTTTGCTTATTACAACGCCTGAAGGACTAAAAGAATTAGTTTTTAATGTGCCTGTTGCATCGACATGTGCGTAGCTTTGTAATGACGTTTCGTTGTTACAAGGATCAATAAAAT
>CAYUZL010000231.1:0-2866 GCA_964449725.1 uncultured Alteromonas sp.
TCGCTACCCTGATACAGTCAGGCCCTATTACTGGGCATTTATGTCTAGTAAAGCGGAAGGTGCCAAGTCTGAGTCTCATCGCGTGCGTTGGGATACTCACACTGGCAAGCCTCTCAAGGTCAAAGAAAGTGCCTTGACAGAATGGCTGCTCGATTTTCATCGGGACTTAATGTGGCCAGCGACTCTTGGCGGGCGCACCGCAGGGCGAACCTTAGTGGGTATTGCTGGTGTTATTTTGATGCTATCGATCATCACAGGAATTATTACCCACACTAAAATAATCAAAGATTTTTTCACTTTAAGAGTGAAACGTTCAGTTCATTTAAAATGGCAAGACATGCATAAAGTGCTAGGCTTATGGTCCTTGCCTTTTTCAACGATGATTGCATTTACAGGCGCGTTTTTAGGCGTTATTGCAATACTAGCACCACTCGCAGCCTTATTGGCTTTTAAAGGTGACACTCAAGCTCTCTTAAACGCGGCCATTGAACAGCCTGAGCCAGCCACTGGGAGCTATGCACAAATGTACTCAGTAGATGATTTAGCAAATTATCGATACCCTAATTCAGATCGTTTACCCTACCAAGTAGTGATAAGAAACTGGAACGATGAAAACGCAGAATATCGCGTTTTTTACCACTCACTTAAAGAGTTGAGCCGTTATGATAGTGTTTATCTAAAAGGGGCTAGTGGTGACCATATTAGAACCACATCATCGGAAACGATTTCAGCGGCTGAGCGAGTTAGCAATGCGATCACACCTTTGCATTATGCAACCTTCGGAGGAATTTGGCTAAAGGTACTCTATGTCGTTTTAGGCGTATTTCTATGCATAATAACAGCAACTGGGTTAATGGTTTGGATCGAGCGCCGTTTAAAAACCAAGAAAGGAAAGGATAATCCAGCTTATTATTATAAATTGGGACGCTTTATTACTGGAACCACGCTTGGCTTCCCTATTGCAAGCATTGCTATTTTCTATTTAGATAAACTCTATATAGGCAGTGAAGCAAACCGCTTATTTTATACCGGCATTACTTACTTTGTTTCTGTAGCAGTTGTTATTGCGTTTTCCATGTTTCGTAAAAAAGACTATTTAACCGTGCGCTACCTCTTTTTGTTCTCAGCGGTTGGTTGTTTGTTCTTACCACTGGTAAATTCCTTAAAAACGGAGACTAATTTTCTCAAAGACTTATCGGCTAACCAGGCTTGGGCATGGGTTGACTTTAGTTTTTTACTTACCGCCGGTATTCTATTCCTAGTTAGCTACTACCTACCAAAACAAAGAACAGAAGAACCCAAAGCAAAAAAACGAATGGCCAATGTAATCTCGGTTTAATTGTAGAAGCCGGAATTTGATCTGATAACGTAAAAACTTAGGTACAGTAGGGTCTGACGATGGTTGTAAGGTACAACATCTTTTTTGCCGTGCTGATTTGAATTCGGTAATTGTCTTTGAAATGCTCAAAAGAGACATTTTAGAGGTTGTGGAACATAGTGCGTAATGGTTCAATTCTTATCGTGGAGAAAAGTATATTACTAATTGATAGTGACCCAGCTTGGGCAGAACAATTTGAAATCGAAAGGAATCTAATTGAATCAGTGGTGGGTGAATTTATATGTGGTTCAATAGAACATGTAGGAAGTACATCGGTTACGGGCTTAATGGCAAAACCTGTTATCGATATAATGGTTGGAGTAAAGACATTAGATGCTTCAAAACCAGCAATAGAAATTTTACAGAAATTAGGATACTGCTATGCACCATACAAAACGGAAGTGATGCATTGGTTTTGTAAGCCATCTCCTGAATTTAGAACACACCATTTGCATCTTGTTCCTTATCAAAGCAACCTTTGGCAAGACCGTATAAAATTCAGGGATATTCTTCGAACTGATAAAGGCATTGCTGAGAAGTACGAGGCTTTAAAACTCAGTTTGGCTGAAAAATATAAAGCTGATCGTGATGAGTATACTAAAGCAAAATGGCCGTTCATAAAAAATGTTCTGTCTCAGTCGGGTACTTAAATGACTGTGGGAGCTGAAGGCTATAATAGAAACATACCTCTATTTATGAGGTACTGATAAGTTAACTCTTCAATTCGTAGAGTTTGATATCGTATCTTTGTTAAGCAGTTGCCTTAATCCATTCTGCGAACGCACTTGTCCTTAGACAACGATAATGTTTTGCTCGAACTCTTTTTGTTTGATGGGAGAGTTCTGATAGATTGTTTGCGTATTGGCTTGTGTCATGAATAACATCGGGAGAAAGCTCTCGATGAGCAACATCATAATTCGCTAATTTATCAGTTACGGTTTTTCTAGGTATTCCTTTGTTTGTATTGAATAGTCGTTTGAAGAAACGCTTTGCAGCTTTAGCGTTTCGACTTTTTTGAACGTAAACATCAACAACTTCACCGTCCTGATCGACAGCACGCCACAGGTAATGTTGAACACCACCGATTTTTATAAATACTTCATCCAAATAAAATGCATCGCTAATCCTTGGTGATTCTTTCTAAGCCTACGCGAATACCTGCGCCCAAATTTAATACACCAAAGTCGTATTGTCTCGTAACTTACGTTTATTCCTCTCTCTGCTAGTAAATTTCAACATCTCGATGACTGAGATTGAATCGGAAATATAACCAAACTGCGTAACTAATAACTTCGGATGGAAAACGATGACGTTTATAAGTATTCATTACCGTATTATCCAATATCTAAAGTTAACTTGTCAGTACCCACCAGACCGTGTTGTCAGATTAACTTCGAAAATAAATAACGGAGTGCTAACATTTGATTATGCCTAAGAGTAATCCATTCAAATACTTTAATACATCACACGAAATCATCCGATTAGCAG
>CAYUZL010000232.1:0-2534 GCA_964449725.1 uncultured Alteromonas sp.
TGTATTTAATATATTGGGGCCTTTGGTTAATCCTGCGAACCCTTCTCACAGTTTATTGGGTGTATATTCTCCCCACTTACTCGATGTCTATGCGGAAACATTAATGTTAATGGGTCAACATAAAGCCATGATAGTTCACGGTGACGGCTTAGATGAACTGGCTCTGCACGGCGAAAGCACTATTGTAGAGCTCGATCACGGAGACAAGCGCGTACTCACAGTAACATCAAAGGACTTTGGACTACCTTCCTACCCGATAAGCGATATTGAGGGCGGAGAGCCAGAAGTAAACAAAATGCTGATAATGGATGCGTTAAATGGTGAAGGTAAAGAGGCCCATAAAGCTGCAATTGCAATGAACTGTTCTGCGTTGTTGGTGTTATCAGGGCTTGCTAAATCCTTCTCTCAAGGAACGGAATTAGCGATGAACGTGATGAAGCAAGGTAAGGCAATTGATTTACTCGCCCGCACAGCTGAGTTAAGTAATGGAGGCAAATGCTAATGGCCAATGTCTTAGAAACCATTGTTGCAGATAAACGTGTTGAAGTCGCCCAAAGAGAATTGGACTTTCCCCTTACTCATTTTATTGACGATTTGACACCATCAACACGCTCTCTTTTTAACTCATTAAATAAGTCAAAGATTGGATTTATTTTCGAATGTAAAAAAGCATCACCATCAAAAGGGTTAATAAGAGAGCATTTTGATTTAGATGAAATTTTGTCTGCATACTTACCTTATGCCGCGGGTATTTCAGTATTAACCGATGAAAAATACTTTCAAGGTAAATACGCGTATTTAGAATATGTAACTCAAAGGACTACGGTACCTGTTCTCAATAAAGACTTCTTTATATCGCCGTACCAAGTCTACCTGGCTCGTTACTACCAAGCTGATGCGATTTTGCTAATGTTGTCAGTACTCAGTGATGACGAATATCGAAATTTGGCAGCGATTGCCGAACAGTTGCAATTAGATGTATTAACAGAAGTCAGCAACGAAGAGGAAATGACCCGAGCTATTGCGCTTGAAGCGAAAATAATGGGGATTAACAATCGCAACCTTCGAGATTTGTCTACAGATCTCGCGACAACCGAACGTTTAGTGCCTATGCTTGTAGACGCACAACACGATTTTGTGGTTATATCTGAATCGGGTATTTACACCCATGATGACGTAAAGCGTTTATCACCTATCAGCCACGGCTTTTTAGTCGGCAGTGCCCTAATGGCACAAAAGAACCTACCCAACGCAGTAAAAAGCATAGTGTTTGGTAAAAACAAAGTCTGTGGGATCACCCAAGCAAAAGACGCTACTTCTGCGTTACAAGCAGGCGCAACCTACTTAGGCTTTATTTTTGTTCCTTCGTCTCCCAGAGCCGTAACCCTTGAACAGGCTAAGCAAATAGTTCAAGACGTTCCTAAAGAAGCTGTATTTGAACATTATGTTGCCGTGTTTAGAAATAACAGCCTTGATGAAATTACAGCCGTTATTGACGCTTTGCCGATTAAAGCAATTCAACTTCACGGTAGCGAAAACGCCTCGTTTCGCGCTGAATTGAAAGCGAAGTTATCGCCTGAACAGCAATTATGGCAGGCCGTTCCTATGTCGGTATCACCCACCAGCGAACAACTTGAGTTAGCAAAAGACACGCTGAATGACCCTAACTGTGATCATGTATTGTTCGATTGTAAAGTCGGTGAACAAGAAGGCGGTACAGGGCAAGTATTCGATTGGTCACACTTAGCCGATTTACCCGAACAACAAAAATGGATATTAGCGGGGGGTATAGGTGAGCACAATATTGCGAGCGCATGTCGCATAGCGCCCAACATTATTGACATTAATTCATGTGTAGAAAGCGCGCCCGGTATTAAAGATGCTGATGCGGTTTATCGCACATTACAACAAACTCGATGCTTATCAGTAAGCGCCACTCATTCAAAGAATTAAAGAGACAATCATGAATCAGCTTAACAGTCGTTTTGGACAGTACGGTGGAATGTATGTTCCTGAGCTGCTGATCCCTGCGTTAGATCAGCTTGAAAAAGAATTTTTATTAGCCAGTGAAGACCCTAGCTTTCAAAAAGAATTTCATCAATTACTCACCGAGTATGCAGGACGTCCTACCGCCCTCACACTTACGCGAAATATTGTTAATAACCCAAAAGTAAAACTCTATTTAAAACGAGAAGACTTACTGCATGGTGGAGCACATAAAACGAACCAAGTGTTAGGCCAAGCATTACTTACTAAGCGTATGGGTAAAACGGAAGTTATTGCTGAAACAGGTGCTGGACAACACGGCGTTGCAACGGCTTTGGCCTGTGCTTTACTCGGTTTAAAAGCGCGAATTTATATGGGTGCAAAAGACGTTGAGCGTCAATCACCTAACGTATTTAGAATGCGTTTAATGGGCGCTGAAGTGATCCCAGTTACCGCAGGTTCTGGCACATTAAAAGATGCTGTTAACGAAGCCATGCGAGATTGGTCGGCAAATTACGATAAAGCGCATTACTTACTGGGTACTGCGG
>CAYUZL010000233.1:0-4149 GCA_964449725.1 uncultured Alteromonas sp.
TTTCCAATTTTCACCGTCTTGTCTTTTGCATTTATCAAAATCAATCAGCCAAGTCTTGCCCTCTGGATTTCGCAAAAAATTATGTACGTTCATATCGTGATGATAAATCTGAGCGTTGTGAAATTGTTTTACCATGGCTCCAATGCGCTGCCACTGCTCATTGCTTAACTCTGTTTTAACTAACACATTATGCAAACTATCTGTATTGGACAAACACAAGGTCAAAATGCTGGTGGTGTAAACAAGACCCTGTTTTTGCACCATACCTGCGATACCTTGAGGAACAGCTAGCCCTTGTTGATTCATTGAATTAAGTAACGAGAGTTCTTGCCATGCTCTTGTTTTTTGTAAGCCAGTAAAAACAAATTTATCCTTGGAAAGATGACGAATTAAGCCGCCGCGTAAATACCGCCTCAATACCATTGTGTGGGATTGATGCTTTACAAAATAGGTAATGCCTCGGCCGTGAGCCGTATTCACAATGGCCTGTTGCTGCTGCCAATACTCAGGTGAAAACCATTGGGCACTAGGTTCAATGTTAAGCGTATTAATTGCTTTTTCATCGGTAATTAATTGGCCTTTAGCCGTGCGAACAACAGATAATGACATAATTGAATGTAGACAACCTCTTGAGTCTTGCGCAAAAATATAATCAAATTACCCCATTATACGCCAATACGGTAACAATTAACTTGTTCGCATCTTCAGCTTCTCCCATTCTTTTACCTCAAAACGCGAGTATTTGTATTTTAAGGCTGTCTGCCATTGGCGATGTGTGTCACGCCGTTTCTATGGTAAGCCGCATACGTGAGTACAGACCTGATATTTCTATTGTATGGATCACCGGAAAAATTGAACATGCACTCGTTACAGGTATGGAAGGTGTTGAATTCATTGTATATGACAAGAAGCAAGGCAAGCAGGCTAGAAACCATGTAAAAGCCTGTTTAAAAGGACGCACCTTTGATGCCTTATGTCTTATGCAGTTGGCTTTAAGAGCAAACTGGCTGTCACGTGTTGTTAACGCAAAGGTTCGCCTTGGTTTTGATGCTAAAAATAGTAAAGAAGGCCATAGTTTTTTTATTAATCATCGTATTAAGCCTCACAATTCTCGCCATGTTTTAGAAGGTTTTCATGCTTTTGCTGATGCGTTAGGCATACCATCAAGTTCATCGCTGTCTTGGCCTATTCCTTATTCAAAGGACGACCAAGAGTTTGCTACAAATGCGTTAGCGCAATTCAGCAAAACCGTGATTATTTGCCCAGCTGCTTCTAAATTAGAGCGAAGTTGGCAGCCTAAATGTTATGCTGAAATCGCTGTGTTTTGTCAGTCGTTAGGTTTGTCAGTTGTGTTATGTGGTGGACCAGGCCCAATTGATAAACAACTGGAAGCGGAGATTCAAAGTGTGATGGAAACACCTTTACCTTCGTTTATTGGAAAAACCTCGTTAAAGCAGATGTTCTGTATCCTTAAAGACGCGCTTTTTGTTATTGCACCTGATACAGGGCCTGCTCATATGGCTACAGCGGCGGGCACGCCCGTTGTGGGGCTGTACGCCCACTCTAACCCAAGACGAACAGGGCCTTATCTGTCATTGCAACACGTGGTGAATGTGTACGACACCCATATTATCGAGCAGCAAGGTAAACCTCAGGACGAATTAAAATGGGGCACTAGAGCCAAAGGCGATGAACTAATGTCGGCCATTACCACTGATATGGTCAAAGTCTCAATTCAAGGTTTATTAGACAAATCTTAATTCCTTCGCTATTCCTGAATAACACGTAGATTTTTACAAAAGACGTTAGTCGCAGAACTAAGGGGAGTTGTCGTTGCAACTTCACTGGTCTTTGCCATTTGGCTGTAAGATTTGCGCACTTAATTTGGGGCAGTCGTTAGGCAAAAATTATGCAAAAATCGCTATACAAACAACTAGACACTCAGTTAGATGAACTTAAAAACACAGGCCTTTATAAACAAGAAAGGGTTATTCACTCTCAGCAAAGTGCGCAAATAGATGTTGGCGATGCTGAACCTGTATTGAATTTTTGTGCAAATAACTATTTAGGGCTAGCTAACCACGACACACTTATCAGTGCCGCTAAACAAGGGTTAGACGAGCATGGTTTTGGCGTTGCTTCTGTTCGGTTTATTTGCGGTACCCAAGATATACATAAAGCACTCGAACAAAAAATAAGTGACTTCCTGGGTATGGAGGACACTATTTTGTATCCGTCTTGTTTCGATGCTAATGGCGGGTTATTTGAAACTCTACTTGGACCTGATGACGCCATTGTGTCTGATGCATTAAATCACGCCAGCATCATTGATGGCGTGAGGTTAAGCAAGGCAAAGCGCTATCGCTATGCAAATAATGATATGGCTGCATTAGAGGCTCAGTTAATCAAAGCCGGAGATGATAATGCAAAACACATTATCATCGCTACCGATGGTGTATTTTCTATGGATGGTGTTATTGCCAATTTGTCAGGGGTATGCGATTTAGCTGAAAAGTACGATGCATTGGTAATGGTAGACGATTGTCATGCCACCGGTTTTCTTGGTGAAAATGGAAAAGGAAGCCATGAGTATTGTGACGTAATGGGACGGATAGATATTCTCACCGGAACATTAGGAAAAGCCTTGGGAGGTGCTTCTGGAGGGTACACATCAGGTACAAAACAAGTGGTAGAGTGGTTACGTCAGCGTTCTCGCCCTTACTTATTTTCTAATTCTGTTGCGCCTCCTATTGTGACTGCATCACTTGAAGTGTTCGATATGATGGAGAAAGGCGAAGCGCTTCGTTCTGCATTATGGCGCAATACAAAACATTTTAGACAGCGTATGTCAGATGCGGGATTTACGTTGAGCGGCAAAGATCACCCAATTATTCCTGTTATGTTAGGCGATGCAAAACTCGCAACGAATATGGCTAATGCCTTGTTAGAAGAAGGTATTTATGTCATTGGCTTTTCTTTCCCTGTTGTACCAAAAGAGCAAGCGCGAATTCGTACCCAAATGTCTGCAGGGCATTCCCTTAAGCAAGTGGACAAAGCCGTTGATGCTTTTATCAAAGTAGGTAAAACATTGGGAGTTATTTAATGAAGTCACTAGCCAAGTTACACGCAAAACCGGGAATATGGTTGCACCAAGCTGAATTACCTAAAATCGGCCATAACGATCTATTAATTAAAATTCGAAAAACCGCAATTTGCGGCACAGATATGCATATTTATAACTGGGATGAGTGGTAACAAAACACCATCCCTGTACCTATGATTGTCGGTCATGAATATGTAGGTGAAGTTGTGGACATAGGCCAAGAAGTGCAAGGCTTTGAAAAAGGAGATAGGGTGTCAGGGGAAGGGCATATTACCTGTGGGCATTGTAGAAACTGCCGTGCGGGTCGTCGTCATTTGTGCCGAAATACCCAAGGTGTGGGTGTTAATAGACAAGGCGCATTTGCAGAGTACTTAGTTATTCCGGCATTCAACGCGTTTAAAATCCCCGATAACATTAGTGACGATTTGGCCTCTATTTTTGACCCTTTTGGCAATGCGGTACACACAACCCTAACTTATGATTTAGTGGGTGAAGACGTATTGATTACAGGGGCTGGACCTATTGGTATTATGGCGGTTGCCATTGCTAAACATGCAGGTGCACGCAACGTAGTGATTACCGATGTGAACGCTTACCGACTTGAGCTTGCAGGAAAAATGGGTGCAACCCGAGCTGTAAATGTCAGTAATACTCAGTTAGTTGATGTCATGCATGATTTAGACATGGCTGAAGGCTTCGATGTAGGGTTAGAAATGTCGGGTGTTCCTTCTGCATTTCGAGGCATGCTTGATACCATGAATAATGGTGGCAAAATCGCTATGCTAGGCATTCCGCCAAATGATGTTGCGATCAATTGGAATGACGTAATTTTCAAAGGATTAACCATAAAAGGCATTTATGGGCGGGAAATGTTCGAAACTTGGTATAAAATGGCGTCACTACTACAAAGTGGTTTAGAGCTGGGGCCTATTATTACTCACCAGTTTGATATTAACGACTTTCAACAAGGCTTTGATGTGATGGGGTCTGGGAAGTCGGGTAAAGTCATTTTAAATTGGTAAGGAAGAGCATACTATGAAAAATTA
>CAYUZL010000234.1:0-2504 GCA_964449725.1 uncultured Alteromonas sp.
AAGCTAATCGGTCCAATTGATGTAAATTTCTGGTGACTCCCACCGCATAGATAGGCTCGCTAGCTGCCGCTTTTGCCATGCTGCTCAATGTAAAGTTCGAATGCCATAACAATGCAGCTAAGGGGATAAGAACCAAAGAGAAACTAACAACAAGGAGCTGTTTTAAAGATTGAATTCTAAATAACACAACAAAAACTGTCTTTTAATTATCACTGCCACATACCATAGAGCTAGTTAGTCTTGGAGTAAATAAAAAGAAAAGCGCCGTCCTTGGCCTTCAAGCATGTGGAAATGCTTAAACAGTGAAAATTGATTTAGTTACTTAGTTGAGCCTCGAACTCAGCCAAGCTTAGATATTGATCTCCGTTGATATCTAATTCGTCAAACATAGCTGCAAGCGCCTTTACTTTTCTCGCTTCATCTTTACTTAACAAACCATTTCTGTCTAAATCAAGTTGATCGAATAAAGGTAAAATTTGCCCTGTGGCGTGTAAAATTACAGTGGGAATAAAAAGTATAACGACGATAAGCACGAGCTTTCTCACAGAAGTTCTCCTAAAAATGACACAACAACCTGTTTTATTCTTTGTATTCAGGCTGGATACAGAAACGATATAGACACTTATATCAAGAATAATGCCAAAAAATAAAAACTAACAATATCAACAATTTATATAAAAACAAAAGAATACATAGCAAATATATGTATGCAAAAAGAGACAGTGTTGTTTTTTTTGCAAAAAATTCAGTCAAGTAAACAAGAATATGAGCGAAAAGAGAAATTTAACTCATAAAAACTAGGTTAATAGAGTTAAGACTAAGGAAAAATGTGTATCTTTTTAGATACAGCTAATCATTTATAACATTGCTATATTGCGTTACGATAGGCTTTTGGAACTTGTACCTCCACTTCACATACAATCATTAATGTTTGCCTATTCGTACTTGTATCAACTTTTACATTAGAATCAACGAGTACTAAAGGTTCATCATTATATTTTTCTTTTGCTTTTAGCAAAGCCTCTTCAATGCAAGCCCCATCAAAAATAGAAATGGTTTCATCTCTATTTGGCGTATAACTGTGTTTAATTGTTTCCGTAGGAATAGGGGTCAAGCCACAGCCTCCCAGAATAGCGAAATTCAACAAGAGAAATAAAACAGTGTTTTTTTGCATAATGAACACCTAAGACAACTGACAAGGTATCAATAGTCTGAAAGAAAAAAGCGCCTCAAGGGCGCTTTAGATTGTTTAGCTCGCTTTACCTTGATTGGCAACAGCGTCCATTTTCGCCTTCAAGGCTGCTTGGTCACCCAAGTAGTTTTTAGAAATTGGCTTCATGTTTTCATCTAATTCATACACTAAAGGCACACCAGTAGGTATATTTAGCTCAAGTACTTCTTCATCACTCATGCCATCTAGGTATTTTACTAGCGCACGTAAACTATTACCATGAGCAGCAATAATCACGTTTTGCCCACTTTGGATTGCAGGGCGTATTGCGTCATGCCAGTAAGGAAGAACACGTTCAATAGTTAGTTTCAAACTTTCGGCACGAGGCAAAATAGAACTATCTACATTGTTATAGCGACGATCCTGACCAGGGAAGTACTCACTGCTGTCTTCAATGGCTGGAGGTGGTGTATCAAAACTTCTACGCCAAATTTTAACTTGCTCATCACCGTGTTTTGCAGCTGTTTCCGCTTTATCAAGACCGGTAAGTGCACCATAATGACGCTCGTTCAAACGCCAGTGACGTTGAACTGGCACATAAGATTGTCCCATTTCTTCAAGTGCAATATTCAGCGTTTTAATCGCACGAGTCAGTACAGAAGTAAACGCCAAGTCAAATTCAAAACCAGCCTCTTTCATTAGCTCGCCGCCGGTTTTCGCTTGTGCGATACCCGTGTCGGTTAAGTTTACGTCATGCCATCCAGTAAATCGGTTTTCTAAATTCCACTGGCTTTCCCCGTGTCGAATCAACACTAACTTATACATGTATTGCCCTCTATTATGTTCGATGGTGAATTACCCCAATATTGTGCGTGATAATCCCGTAAATTTCTATGTTTAACGCATTTAACCGAAAAAAAGTTGATTTAAAGACATACATTACTAGACTGTTCACGATTTTTACCCTGACACTTTCATTTTAAAAAGGATTTCAACAAATTTCCCGTTATTTCTGCGCTGATTCTGCGCATTTTTTCGCTATGGTTATCAAGTATCAAAAAGAGAGTATTCATCCGTGAAACATCCACATTTATTATTCACCTTATTCATTTTAACAGGTCACTCATCATCGGCTTTTGCTCATCCAGACTCTGAAGAAAATACGCCTGAAGAGCTTGAAATTTTGACCGTAAAAGGCCGAGACGACAGTTTATTTGGTGAAGCAATATCCGCCTCAGAGGGTTATATCAGTCAAGAGGAAATCGCTAAACGTCCACTGTTACGCACAGGGGAAGTACTTGAACTTGTTCCTGGAATGGTGGTTACCCAACAC
>CAYUZL010000235.1:0-2503 GCA_964449725.1 uncultured Alteromonas sp.
AACTGCAACGGCGTAGTTTTCTGTAACATTAAAAAATTTGATATTTAGCATCGAAGCTCACTAGCAACTGTTTTCAAAGTAACAGTGTGCAGTGGGCTTTTTTATTGGGAGAAATAAATGTTATCACTTCGCAAATTAATCATCGCCGCTGCATGTACGTTGGCAGTATCGGCCACGGCAGATGAGTTGGGTTACCCAGAAAAAGAAGAGCTTACCTTTGGCTTTATAAAACTTACTGACATGGCGCCTATTGCTGTGGCATATGAAAATGGGTATTTCGAAGACGAAGGTCTTTACGTCACAATTGAAGCACAAGCTAACTGGAAAGTATTGTTAGATGGTGTAGTGACTGGCCGTTTAGATGGCGCGTACATGTTAGCGGGTCAGCCAATAGCCGCTACAATTGGTTATGGTACTAAAGCAAATATAATCACTCCTTTCTCAATGGATTTAAACGGTAACGGTATTACTGTTTCAAATGACGTTTGGAAAAAAATGAAGAAACATATTCCTAAACAAGCAGACGGCAAACCGGTTCACCCGATTAAAGCTGATGCGCTTAAGCCTGTAGTTGAAGAAATTCACGAGGCAGGCAAGCCTTTCAATATGGGCATGGTATTCCCTGTATCTACGCATAACTATGAATTGCGCTACTGGTTGGCAGCAGGCGGTCTTCACCCTGGTTTTTATGCGCCTCATAAAGGTGATACTTCGGGTCAATTAGACGCTGATGTTTTACTTTCAGTTACTCCTCCTCCACAAATGCCTTCTACGTTAGAAGCAGGAACTATTAGTGGATATTGCGTAGGTGAACCTTGGAACCAGCAAGCAGTATTTAAAGGTATTGGTGTGCCAGTTGTAACTGATTACGAGATTTGGAAAAACAACCCAGAAAAAGTATTCGGTATTACAGAAGAGTTTGCTGAAAAATACCCTAATACAACGATTCGTTTAGTTAGAGCGATGATCCGCGCGGCTAAATGGTTAGATGAAAACGACAATGCTAACCGTCCTGCTGCAGTTAAGATCTTGTCTCAGTCTAACTATGTTGGCGCAGATTACGACGTAATCGCAAACAGTATGACGGGTACATTTGAATATGAAAAAGGCGACAAACGTTCTGTGCCTGATTTCAACGTGTTCTTCCGTTACAACGCGACTTACCCTTATTACTCAGATGCAATTTGGTATTTAACTCAGATGCGTCGTTGGGGACAAATCAGCGAAGACAAGCCTGATAGCTGGTATAAAGATATTGCGGCGAAAGTATACCGTCCTGACTTATATCAATTAGCCGCTGAGTCTCTTATCAAAGAGAAATTGATCTCTGCAAGTGAATTCCCAGACTTTGCTACAGAAGATGGTTTCAGAGCTCCGCAAACACATTTCATTGATAACATAGTCTATGACGGTAAAGCGCCTAACGCTTATATCAATAAGTTTGCGATTGGCTTGAAGAAAGGCGACAAGCTATGAATGCGTTGATTCAGCGATTTACAGGTTCTGAGGAGTCAGGCGAAAGCCTGCCTCTTCAGGCACTGGCTATTCTTAAACAAGTTGCTTTACCCGTTTTGGGAATAGCTGTGTTCTTGTTACTTTGGGGATTATTGGCAAAACAAGTTGATACATCTTTAGGTAGTTTTCCTGGCCCAGCTTCTGTTGCTGAGCAAGTAAAAAACTTATACCAAGAACATGTCGCTGAACGTGCTAAAGCTGACGCTTTTTATGAGCGCCAGGAAAAAAGAAATGCAGACAGAATAGCAAAAGATCCAAATTACGTACCTAAAGTTCGTGCTTACACGGGCAAAGAAACGTTTTTGGATCAAATCGGTACTAGTTTAGTAACGGTAATGAGCGGTTTTTTATTAGCGGCGTCATTCGCTATTCCATTAGGGATTGCTGTGGGTCTGAGTAAACCACTTAATGAAGCTATTAATCCGATCATTCAAATATTTAAACCGGTATCTCCTTTAGCTTGGTTACCTTTGGTTACTATGGTTGTGAGTGCTCTATATGTGTCGGATGACCCATTTTTTGCGAAGTCGTTCGTTAACTCGGTTATCACTGTAATGTTGTGCTGCATATGGCCAATGGTTATTAACACGTCTATAGGTGTTTCTAGTGTTAATTCTGATTGGGTAAATGTAGGTAAAGTACTTCGTTTGTCACCTTTGAAAAATATTCAAAAAATTGTGTTACCTGCGTCTATTCCAGCTATTTTTACTGGTATGAGAATGTCTTTAGGGATTGCTTGGATGGTACTGATTGCGGCAGAAATGTTAGCGCAAAACCCTGGCCTAGGTAAGTTCATATGGGATGAGTTCCAAAATGGTAGTTCGTCTTCATTGAGCAGAATAATGACAGCAGTATTGGTGATTGGCGTTATTGGGTTTTTATTAGACCGTGGCATGTTAATGATTCAGCGTTGGGTATCTTGGGACAAGTCTCAAGCCGCTAGATAAATTGAATTAACGGAAACTAATTGAAGAGAAGCATTAAAATG
>CAYUZL010000236.1:0-3757 GCA_964449725.1 uncultured Alteromonas sp.
TACATAAATGAAAACTACTACATATAAAGACACAGCAATTGGTTAAGGGTTATAAATATAAATTTAAGATAATAAAATAAATTTTACGTGAGCCTAAATATTATCAAAATCTACTATGAAGATATTTATATACAAAGAGAAAATGGTTCTGTTATCACGAGTAATCAAGGGAAATTACAAGGTGAACAAGCGTTTAGAATGCCCACGGTATTGTTTTCTTCCACTCCTGGCGATTCTATAAATTTATACCTTCGTGTCCAGA
This sequence comes from uncultured Alteromonas sp., assembly GCA_964449725.1. Classification (GTDB taxonomy): domain Bacteria; phylum Pseudomonadota; class Gammaproteobacteria; order Enterobacterales; family Alteromonadaceae; genus Alteromonas_F. The sequence goes on from CAYUZL010000236.1 coordinate 263, forward strand.
GCAATTCTTCACCGCTTATCGTCCCGACTTTTTTCCAACCAATCAGTACGTTTTCTTTTGCAGCGCAACTAGATACCATTATCTGGGGCGCTTTTTATGGTGCTCTATTAATATTAGCTGTATACAACCTAGCGCTATATTACAATGTTAAGCATACCAGTATACTTTGTTATATCGCCTACATAAGTACCATTGTGTTTTGGCAGTTTGTATGGGGTGGCCACATTCAGCTTATTTTTACTGAAGGCCAACCGCTCTGGCTCGTTGCCCATACTGAATGGATATTTATACTCATCGGCATTAGCTCTGGTTTTTTCACACTGTCATTTTTAGATACTGATACCAATGCACCTAAAACAACCTTGGCAGTCAAAGTTTCTATTTTTTCTTTATTTGCATTAGGTGTGATTGCAGCCTTTGACTTCATTCCCCCAGTAATAAAAAACAATCTTGTCTACTATATAGGTGCGATTGCTTCACTCACTTATATTTCAGCTGGCTTTGAAGCTTTTTTTAATCGTTTTAAACCCGCTTTATATTTTATTGTTGCTTGGTCTTTTGTTGTTACCGGCCTCATTGCCGGCATGTTTAGCTTAATTGGCGTTTTACCGTCGAACAACATTACTATTAATTGCTTCCAAGCAGGTGTATTTTTTGAAGTCCTACTATTTTCTTTCGCAATCATGGCTAAAACACAAAGCCAATTGCAAAACGACGTGGAACACGCCACAAATGATTTACGCAACAATATGGAAGTCATAGAAGAACAAAATGCGAGACTCGACATAGCCCGAAAAGATGCGATAAAAGCCAGTAATATTAAATCTCAATTTCTGGCAAATATGAGTCATGAAATTAGAACTCCCCTCAATGCGATTTTAGGCTTTGGCCGTGAATTAGAAAATGCAGGGTTAGCGCTAACAGAGCACGAACAAGTTAAAATAGTAAATTCAGCAGCACAGAATTTGCTAATGATTGTCAATGACGTGCTCGACTTCTCAAAAATAGAAGCTGGGAAGTTGGAAGTAAATAACTCTCCATTTTCCCCGCTTGAAGTATTTGAGGAAATGGTAGCCATAATGGCCAAAACCGCACACTCAAAAAATTTAGATTTCATATTCGACTCATCACCGTTGCCGGACAAAATAATCAGTGATTGCATTCGTCTGAAACAAGTTTTAACGAATTTAATAGGCAATGCGCTTAAATTCACTTCAAAAGGGAGTGTTACACTAAGCGTGTCTGCTAGCCATAGGCAGCACGGTGTAATAGAGCTCTTTTTTGACGTTACCGATACCGGCATAGGCATTAGTCAAACAGACAGAAAGAAGCTGTTTTCTGCATTTTCACAAGTCGATGATTCAACAAATCGAAGTTTCAGAGGCACAGGGTTAGGCTTAGTGATTAGTCAACAACTAGTCAAACTAATGAATGGCTCAATCGAGTTGAAAAGTGAACCTGGTGTAGGCACGACGTTTTCCGTTATGGTTAGAGCCAGTCACATTAACCAACGTTCAGCGTTTTCATATCCTTATAAAGTATCCAATATTGACGTTGTTATCTTTGACCCTCACCACACATCAAGACAAGCAACAACAAATATGCTTTTGGCGTTAGGCGCTAGGGTTGTCGCAGTAGATACACTCGAGGATTTACAGGAAATTGAAACAGTACCTGATTTCTTAATGATCTTTTTACCTAACCAATCTCCTTTCAGTGAAACAACCGTTATGCATTGTGCAATCCACATACAAGCGAAATCAAAAATTGTATGGTATTGCAATGACGATCCATTGAAGACACAACCTCTTTTTCACGAAAAGTTTGATAAGAGTATGAGCTTACCCGCAACACCTAGTCGACTTGCTCAAATTATTGCCATTGATTTAATGCCCATTCGCAGCCACAAATTGCCATCTACTGCACCTAAAAAGATAAGTTCCCTTCAGCATCTGCTACCTGAAGTTTCTATGTTAGCCGTAGATGATATGCCAATGAATCTGTCTCTTCTAGATACATGGTTAAGTACCTCCCCTATATCATTAACCAAAGCACATTCAGGAGAACAAGCAGTAACTCTGTGCAAGCAACACTCATATGACCTAATATTGATGGATGTACAAATGCCAAATATGGACGGAGTCGAAGCAAGTAAAGCTATCCGAAAGATAGACTTGAACATGGGCACGCCTATCATTGCTGTCACCGCTCATGCATTCAAAGAAGAGCAAGACAGGTTATTATCATCAGGCATGGATGATTACTTGCCTAAGCCGTTAGCTTTAGATGCATTGATAAAAACAATCAAACAGTGGTGTGGTGATACTGGCTCAAATAAAGACACTAGAGAGCTGGCAATAAACTGGAGCTTAGCTCTCTCTCGGACCAATCAAAATACAGAAACAGCAATGAAGCTTATGAGTGACTTCTTGTACTATTTGCCACAAGCTCAACTTACCATTGAAAATGCGGTTGCGCGCTCAGACATAAAAAGCTTGAAAGACGAAGTTCACAAATTACATGGTGCAAGTTGCTACACAGGGGCTCCATTAATTCAATCACTGGCGGAAGCTGTAGAAATAGAAATTAAGCACAAACAACATGACAAGGCCATTGCTTTATTGCCTCAGCTTTACGATGCCTTTAGTGAATTCAAAGAAGAAAGTAAAAATATACTGCCCTGACTTCTTACTAAGAAAAGTTCATACGGCTTTGTTGACATTCTTTAAGTAAACCTATAAATGCCTTGGGCTCGCGGTCTAGCTCACTGGCAGAAATAAAAATGTCGTAACCGAGTCTATCTCGAAGTTGTTTCATTCTATTCGCTAGCATTGCTTGAACACCCGTTAATACCTTACCAGAAGGTAACGTAAATTTAGTATGGTGTAAAATATCGTCTCCAGCACAACTTCCCGACGTGCAAGCCTTATCTGTTGTTTGAAACAATAGTGGCCGCTGCTCCATCAAAAGGTGAGTAGCTAAGCGAGGGGAAATACTCTTTAGAAATCCTTCATAATTACGTATTTTAACACCGATTACTTCTAACTTTTTATGCTCAATCCCATGGGTAACCGTAGGTTGATCAAAGCGAATAATATCATCCCACGCCACCTGCCATAGGCCTAACCTGTGGTGATAGGTAATGTGTTGAGGGGTTATTTCAATACTGTAATCTGGTTCTCTTAATTTAAACCATCCAATCAGTACAGTGACGATCCCTGCACTACAAAGGAAAAAGCCGGGTAAATTAAGAGAGTTAGGCCCATAAGCTAACCATAAAGTACTCACTAATATGACCCCAAAGCCAACTAGCAAGGTTGTTAACCCGTTGCGTTTGGCATTTGCTCGAACTTGTATTGCTTGCTTTTCAGAATCCGACATAATCGTATAACACCACGCACATAATAATTGTCCAAATAACATACAGCCTCATCCGGCGACAACGAGGACAATCTGTATGGAGGAACTGGCTTAGTATTTTGAATAGTTTATTAT
>CAYUZL010000237.1:0-5377 GCA_964449725.1 uncultured Alteromonas sp.
AAATAGAGAACATTATGAAATCATTAAAAAACTTATTTACTAGTGCATCTTTAGCGTTGGCTTTACTTTTTTCAGTTAATGCAAATGCAGTTTTAATTACCCAAGATATTTTCGCTGATGGAGTGTTATTTGGTGAAGTAGCCTATGAAGTTAGCAATAGTGCTCTTAACTCAGGCGAAATTTTAGATTCTGCTTTTGATGGACAGCCGACTTTTGCAGGTATCTCCTTTTTTGGGTTTGATACGGGATTATTATTTAGCTTTGAAGCTATTTTAGATACAAGTAACGTTGAAGCTGGCCTAGAGTTTTTAGCCTTTGATGTATTGGACGACGATTTAACGTCTCCTTTTATTTATCAATTGTTCGTAGATAGCGTATTTGGTTTTGGTTTTTTGGATATCTTTGATACCAATAATAACTTTGTATTTTTTAGTAGTGATGTGAGCTTAGGTGACGTACAAGTAAGCGAACCAGGAATGGCTGTTTTCTTGGTAATGTTACTGGCAGGTGTTTTTGCAGTGCGCAGAAAATAATATTTGGTAAAAACTTCACTTATAAAAATATAGTGTTTTAGCCTTGTAGGAGTTATATTCTACAGGGCTTTTTTATGAGTTGAAGTTGCAGTTTCTTTTAAATGAACAAATTAAAATGACTTTTCTTTGCATTTATAACAAAATTTCTTTACCTTTCCGATAAGTTCAATTTTGTTCCTTTTCAAGGTTTGTAACTATTGTTCTTACTAATTCTCTTAGTCACTATGCATTCAAAGTTTTTATATGCCGTTATATTTAAAAGATAACTGTCGACCTATTTTGTTTCTACATATTCCTAAAACAGGAGGGTCGACTATTGAGAATTGGTTGAATGCTGAATGTAATTATTCACAGATGCTTTTGTCTAAGTATGCTTTAGATGGAATGACGTGTACCCCACAGCATTTAAGCTTTGAATCTATTTCTGCATTAGTTGGCGAAGACTTTTCGACAGCAAAAAGTTACGCTTTTACTGTGGTGAGAAATCCATTTGATCGGCTTGTAAGTGAGTTTTTTTATCGAGTAGGTATGAAACAGATTCGTTTAGGAAGCTCTCCTGAAAAGTACTTTTCAAATTGGGTAAACGATATTTTAGAAAAGGCGACTAAATCGCCTGATGTTTTAGATAATCATCTACGTCCTCAAGGCTTTTTTATTTCTGACGATGTACGCATATTTAAATTAGAAAGCGGTATTGAGGCGATACTGGAAACCGTTGCGAAAGAAAATGATCTGGCTGCCCCTACAGTTATTAGTTCAAAAAAAGTAAGTGCTAAAACAGACGTAATTTGGAGTGATAGTGCGATACAGCGAGTTCAAGAATTTTATAAAGATGATTTTCATCGGTTTGGGTATAGCGTAGAACCTGTTAATGGTAGAGAAACTAAGCTTAACTCTGTGAAAAGTACAATGTGTTTTTGCCGTTATCATGTTCGAAACATAGTAATGAAGTTCGCTAACGGCGAAATTTAATTTATTCAACTAATTTTGTCGCAGCAATTATGACGCCCAGTATATTATTTTGGTTCTATAAAGAATATGAAACTTGTAAAGACAGGCTAGAGCAACTTCGTTCGCTGAATACTGACATCAAAATATTCGCTTTGTTTGGTGGTGATATAGACGACTCAAAGAACGCTGAAGTTGCTGTAGGGGATTTAGTCGACGATTTTTATTGCTTTCCTTGTGAAAAAGAACCTCGCTGGAAGTGGCAACATGGCGATCAACTGATTTTTGATTGGTTTGAGCAGCGTGGAAAAAACTTAGAATGGGATAGCGTTTTTATCGTTCAATGGGATATGCTAGTGCTAGAGCCTGTTAGCAAAATTTTTGCTGAACTAGAGCCAAATCAAGTTGTACTTTCAGGTATGAGACCTTTTCAAGAAGTTGAATCTTGGTGGCCATGGGCATTACCTCCAAGAAATACGGATTTAGAAGATTTCCAGAGGTATTTGGGTGACACTTTGAATTACTATGGGCCGTTATACGCTTGTTTATTCATAATTGTTTGCCTACCTAAATCCTTTATGGCGCAATACGCTAAAATTGGTAACCCAGAATTGGGTTTTTTAGAGTACAAAATGCCCACAATGGCAAAATTGCTTAATTTTTCTGTATTTGAATCATCTCAAATAGAGCCATGGTGGGCAAAAGACCCGTCAACTTGGAACCTTCCTGCAAATAAGAAAGTACTCAATGCAGTGGCCAGTCAAATATCTACTCGTTTAGTAAGAGATGAGTTAGATAACCCAAATGGAAGACGGCTTTTCCATCCTTATTTTGAACCTTTTTACAATAAAAAATACAGATTGAAATTCAAAATACGAAGCTTATTGGCTAAATTAGTAAAAAGACTACCAATTTAGTTAACCTGAATCCCGTTTAAGTAATGGTGCAAGTGTTTGTTTCAAAGTGCTAATTTTAATCTTGACACTCGGTGCTGTTAGAATTGTGAAGTGCAAGGCGTAAAAGTCATGTAATAGTGATTCTATTACTGGCTTTTACAACACAGTAGTTCGCAATATCTAGCGATATTGAGCGCCGTTTCTTAAACAGGATTCAGGTTAGTTACTAACACTGGGAGAAACAAAAATAATACTGTTACCCAGTCGTACATGATTGAATTTTGGTTTTTCTATATCAATTGTGATTGAATTTGGGTCAACAAAAAGTTGATCGATTTCTACACTATCAGTAGGTGATTTGAGTGTTATTGGCCTACTTACCCATTTATCATTAACTAGTAGCCAAAGATGGTGATTATGATTGTAATTATTGTTGGTAATTACAATATAGTCTTTCACGCTGTCATTGTTAATATCTAGTTGGATGAAGATTTTTTCCATTCTATATGAGTTATCAGAGAAGGTTTTCTCAATGATAACTTTGGGAATTTTGGTATTTTCAGGTATTGTTTTATATTCAAACTGACCTGCATTGGTTTTTGCTTCATGGTGGGCGGCACTGTAGAAATTTGATTTTGAGAAAATTTCATTTAGGCGTTTTTCGAAGCTTATATCGGTAAGTAGCATTTTTTCTTTTACGCCTTGTAGTGCCAGATAACCATGACTTCCCAAGTTTCGCTTAAAAAACCACAAATCAGCATCTAAAACTAACTGCTTTTCTATTAACTTTGTAATCTGGCTGTTTGTAGACAATTTTTGCATACTTAATATTGGTGAGTTTAACAATATGCAGACCAGTACAACGGAAATACCCAGTATTTGGTTTATTCTATTTTTTATTAGAAACCATTTAGTTTTAGCCGTAATAATTGCTGCTAAATAACTAAAGCTAAATGCTGAAATGAGCAAGTTTACAAGAATCCCAAAACCACGTGATGGAGTTAAACCATACTGGTCAACACGCAACCATAGTCCGTAGCTAGCGAGTATTGAATATAAGGGTAAAAAGGCAATACCCAACATAGTTAAATTGTGCAACGACGATTTATAAGGTAGCGTTTTTTTAGTTCCCATATAAACAGAGTTTACAAAGAATAATGCTAAGGCTTGTAACCATAGAATAAGAGTCGATCCTGGACCTTTTTCCCATAAAGTACCTACTCCTGTGAAAATTATACTAATGGCGAAACCAATCAAAATAAGTGCAACTACAGGTAGAATGAATTTGATAATGGTTTGTACGACCATAGCTATAGTATCGGCAACCTTTTCGCTGGTTTGAAAGTAATTGACGGCAAAAGAAAAGCTAAGTGTAAAGATTGGAATGACAATATAAGATTTAACTAATAAATCACTGAATAAAAAAATCCCAATCACGTCAAAAAGTTCCGCACCTAAATACAAAATAGCAAACAACAGACAAGAAAAAATAGCTGCTTCTAGGGCGACAATAAACGTCCGCCATGAATTTTTGTATAAATTCGCAAAGGAATACGCTTGATTCGAAAGGTGAAGCTGACTGTAAATAACGGCTTTAAATACAATAATTAAAGAACAAAATATATAAACCGAGAAAATAGTATAAGCCACTACCTTGTCAACGGGTTTGGATTGGATACCTGTATAGTAGGCACATAAGGTAATGACAATGGCTGTCGCTAGTGAAAGTATGATCACTCTACCTGCATTCGCATTGCGGCGAATAAATAATAAAACGAATGGAAATGAAACTGTAAATCCAGTAAAACTATACAAATATTCTGGAGTCTGAGTGATGTTCCAATTGTTTTCTATTGCGAGATACAGGAAATGTAAAATAGTGGCTTGAACTAACGCCATCGTAGCCGTGAATACAGGGTGTTCAATGTAAGATCTAGAGCATGACATAACTAAAGTCCTTGTTGAGCAAATTTTTCATGGCCGTTACTTTTTCCGTGTTGTTCTTTAATTTAACCTAATTAAACCGAAACGTTAATGTTTGTTTTTCACACATTAATATGTCTGACAAATTTACACTTTATCATGGTTTTGTTTTTAACTTTTTGAAAAATAAAATAATTATTTATTGGCGTGGTTTTTGCTTTTTGAGGGTGTAATGGAATTACTTTTTATAAGTATTATTTTGTCTTTTGGTAAAAAGTATTAACCACTAGGCATAGTTTGTAGTAATAGAGGTGTATTATGAAATTAGTTAGTTTTTTTCGCGGGTTTGTTTTAAGTTCGTTAGTCCTATTTTCTGGCGTATCAAGCGCTACTTTAATTGAGTTTGGAAGTTCAGCTAATAACCCATTTTCTTTTAATTTTCGCAACTTTGAAAATGTAATTGGCGATATTGATTTAACAATAACAGCTGGTGTATTTTCAGATAGAAGAAGCTCTATTACCCTTGCCGATAGTGGAGATGAAAGACGTTTGGGTATTGAAAACAATGATGGTTTGGGCGTTTTAGGCTTTTTTGGCGCAGATACCAATTCCGAAATTGATGGTCGCGATAATAACGACATCGTTATTTTCACATTTTCAGAAGCGGTATTATTTACTGGAATTGAGTTTGGTAATGTCGATAGACAAGACGACTTTCATTTTGGTCTAGTAGACGGTGATACGTTTGTTCGTACATTGGTAGACACCCGTATTTCTAGTGATAGTTTTACGTTTGACTCGCCATTATTTGGTACTGTCTTTGCTGTAGGCGCTGTAGAAAGTAATGACAGTTTTACTATTAATGGTATTAATGTTGTTCCAGAACCGAGTTCATTATTTTTGTTAGCTATTCTTTTAATTGGTTTTAGCGTACGTAAAAAATTCGTCAAATGAGTCTTTTGTAGGCTTATAGCCTTTCAAAATTAAATTTGGAGCCCTATAGCGTTAGCTATAGGGCTTTTTTTGTTTCTTTAATGATTATTTAAACTTTACCTTTTTACATTGGATAAGATAGGC
>CAYUZL010000238.1:0-3023 GCA_964449725.1 uncultured Alteromonas sp.
AACTTATACAGTCTCATCAAGAACAATTTGAATATGCATCAACATTGAACGTTCCTAAGGCAGATTTAGATTTAATAACCCATACAAACGAGCCCGATATCAATGGCCTTTATCAAAGTTTAAAACCTTGCCATGAAGAAAAGCCCGAATCATTATTGCCACCCATCGTACTGTCAGAGCTTATTGGTGATTTACATTTGCCAGAGCAACTTTTGCCAGAGCAACTTTTGTCAGAACCTCAAATCCCGCCCGAAGAAGATACGCCTTCAGTAGACGACTGGGTTGCTAGTTTTGTGAATGAGCAACTCCAACCTCCTCAAATAGAAATAAACCTTCCTAAATTTGGTTGTGTTGATGACAGTATCGAATATGACATCTCAGCATTTGCAAAACCAAGCTTGTTACCTGTAAACCACTTTGGCGTTTCTCGTGATGAATCTTGGGGGCCGGGGTTACTATCAAAACACGATTTAATGCTACAAGACCTAAGCTTACGGATTAGAAGCGAAAGGGGGTTAACCAGACTACTTCACGTTGCTTGGCGACAAGAAGTAAAATTCGGCCAAGAAAATGCGCAAAGTGTACGGGTTTTCGGCGGTAAAAATTACGCGCAAGACTACGATAGACAGGGCTTCAAATATATTGAAAATAGTACTGAAGAAAGTACTGAGCAGTTGTATGACCCCGCTTTCGATTACACTGTTGCTTTGCAAGATGGCTACGGCAATGATTCGATAAATATCACTGCCTTTGAAAGAAGATTGGGTAGCGAAATAGCGTTAGAAGAAGCAATACAGATAGACACACAAAATCAACTTTCTGAACTCTGGCAAGTCGACGGAAACTTAAAAGTGTATTTGCAGTATGTAAACCGTGTTCCCTATTTACATATAGATGGCGACATCGCATATCGCCAGCCAATAAAAGTAGAGTTAAACGGTGAACAACAAGAACAACTGGTCAGTATTCCCTATAAGCAATTGCGTAGAGTGATCAGTAAGCAACTGCATTATTTTGATCACCCTATGTTTGGGGTTTTAGTAGAAATACGTCGTTACGAAAAAGCACTCGTTACGAAAAAGCCTAATCGCTAAATTGACGTTCAACAGGGCCCGACAAGTAATTACAACTTAACGGCCCACACTACAGCCACAACGACCACGGCTAAAATACAATTGAGTATTGCACCTTCTTTTACCATTTTTTGTATCGGTATTTTTCCACTGCCATAAACAATGGCATTAGGTGCAGTAGCAACAGGCATCATAAAGGCACAACTTGCGCTCATCGCTGCCGGTATCATGAGTAATGCGGGGTCAACCTTCATTGCCACTCCGGCACTGGCTAAAATAGGCATAAGTAAGGTTGCGGTAGCCGTGTTAGAGGTTATTTCAGTTAAGAAACTCACCCCTAAACATAGCATTAGCAACGTAATGAAAATATGAAAATTAGACAAGTAACTTAACTGCTCTCCCAAAAGAGCACTTAACCCTGACTCAGTAAAGGCTTTGGCTAAACAAATTCCGCCAGCAAACAGTAACAGCATACCCCAAGGAATATTTTGTGCCGTATTCCAATCTAGTAAGTAGGAATCTTTTTTATCTCCTCCACTTGGAATAAGGCACATTAACACCACCCCTGCTAACGCTATCGTACTGTCGTTTACCGTAGTTAAATTTAACGCGGCAGTCCAATAAGGACGTGTTATCCAAGCACAGGCAATAATGGCAAATACCATCAAAACCCGTTTTTCAGCAACTGTCCATTTGCGTAGCTCCGGTAATTCAAAATCACCTAATGGAATTGCTTTTCGGGTTAGCCATAATGCCATCACAGGAATACCGATAACCACAACAGGCACACCGGTTTTCATCCAATCTAAAAAGTTAATCACAGTACCTAGGGATTCTTCATAAATACTAATCATAATAATATTAGGAGGTGTGCCTATGGGCGTACCTACCCCGCCTAAGCTTGCAGCATAGGCTATAGATAACAAAAGAACAGGCGCGAGTGCTTCAGTTTTTAAACGTTTAAGTACCGCAAGAGCGATAGGCAGTAACATTAATGTTGTCGCAGTATTAGAAATCCACATACTCAAAAATGCAGCGGTACACATAAAGCTAAACACTAAGGCTCTAGAGCTTTTAGCCCCTGAACGATGCAAAATACTCAAAGCTAATCGCTCATGAACACCGGATTTTTCAATAGCTTTTGACAGCATGAAAGCGCCCATCAAAAGTAATATTACGTGGCTTCCCATTGCTGAAGCAGCTTGCTTTGCAGTTAAAATTCCGGTCATAGGAAAGGCAAAGAAAGGAATAATAGAGGTTACCGGAATAGGTAATGCTTCGGTTACCCAAAATACTGCGATTAAGACAGTGAGACTTGCAGTCATTCCTATGGCATAAGAGGCACCTAATGAAGAACATATAGCAAAACAAACAAACGCGGCAATGACGCCGAAAACAAGAAAACGGGGTTTAATCACAATAGGTATCTCTTTTTAATCTATCTAGTGACGCTTTATAGCGTGAGTCTGCATCGTTAGGTAAGGCCTTAAACCATGGTTTGGTATCAAGAAGTTCTTTTACCGTTATTTTATTCTCTAGCTCTTTTAACACCGGCTCAATATGCTGTGGAGCATTACACAAGAGTAAAAAGTCACAACCCGCTTCATACGCCGCAAATGCTCGCTGGCCATAAGTCCCGGCTAGACTTGCGCCTTCCATGGATAAATCATCTGAAAATACGAGCCCTTTGAACCCCCATTTTTGGTTGAGCTCTTGTTGGATCCACCTTTTAGAATAACCCGCCGGTAAGGCACACACATCGGGGTACACAACATGTGCGGGCATCACAGCGGAAAGCTTCTGCTGTTTAATTAACTGCGCAAAAGGCTCAATGTCACCTTGAATACTCGAATAGGGCCGAGGGTCTACAGGGCAAGCAATATGAGAATCAGCTTCCACGCTTCCGTGTCCAGGAAAGTGCTTCCCACACGCTGGCATACTCATCGTATC
>CAYUZL010000239.1:0-4194 GCA_964449725.1 uncultured Alteromonas sp.
ACTCGCGGTACTCACATGCTGAGTAAATTTATGATCTTTTTCTTCTACAAGCACATGGCCTTGAGTCACTTTTGCTTGGTATGCATCGGCGTCGCTGTCAACATACCGCCCGGCCCAAGCGCTAATAACATCAGCAGCATATTCAGAGTCAAATTTGTTGGTAAGTAAGTGATCAGCGTTGTCTAAGCTTACAAAACTCTTAGGGTGTTTTGCCGATACGTAAATTTTTTCTGCTTGAGCAATATTCACAATACTGTCTATTGGCGAATGCATCACCAATAACGCTTTATTCAATTTACCAATATTTAAGGTTTCATATTCGCCGATATCGTCTAAAAATTGCTTTTGAATGGTGAATTTTCTTCCCGCTAACGTAACCTGCGCTTCGCCATTTTCGTTGATGTTATCTATGTCTGCTGAGAAATTATGAGCAACATGGGCTGCGCCAGATGGAGCGCCGATAGTCGCTACTGCTGCTGATTCAGGTATACCTTTCGCTACGCTTAACACCGCTGCTCCCCCTAGACTGTGTCCGATAAGCAATTTAGGCGCCGCATATTCACTGCGTAAGAATTCTGCCGCAGCAAGTAAGTCTTGCACATTAGACGAGAAATTCGTATTGGCAAAATCACCATCGCTATTTCCAAGGCCGGTGAAATCGAAACGCAGTACAGCAATGCCCTTTGCAGTAAGCGCTCGGCTAATTCGCGACGCTGCCGCCACATCTTTACCACAGGTAAAACAATGTGCAAATAGCGCATAAAAGCGAATGTCTGAATCTGGGGTTTCAAGCAATCCACTTAATTTATTTTGCCCACTGCAAAATTCTACTTCTTGTTTCATCTTCATTCCTGTTCACTAGGTGTGCTAAACACACATTAACGTTATTTACCTATATAGAACACTAACATCATGAATCTATTTCATTTGTTTAAGTGACTTCCACTTATCATTACGCGTATTATGCGTGTTAACGTTTATGTTCAAATGAAATATGTTTGGCAACAAGGAAATTATTGAATGCAGTTCAACATTATAATTGTCGGTGGCGGCGCTATTTCACAACAATGTCATTTACCCATATTATTGGGTAAATCCAATGTAAATGTCATTGGTGTTGTTGATAAAAGTCCTAAAACTCGGGACGACTTAACTTTGGCCTACCCTGATCTAGCGGTATATTCTGATGTAGATGACATAAACCCCAATAGCTACGACAGTGCTGTTGTTGCCACCCCTGCTGCCTTTCATTTTCAAATAACCCAATCTTTGTTAAACAACAATAAGCATGTTTTAGTTGAAAAACCGGTTGCATTTTCCGCTGCTGAAGCAGAGCAACTAACAGAGTTAGCAGATAAAAATAACTGCAGACTGTCAGTGTCTCTTTATCGCCGTTTTTACCCGAGTGTTACCCGACTCAAGGAGCTGATTGAATCGGAAGAATGGGGAAAAGCAATCAGTTTCGATTTCCAATGGGGCGACAGCTACAGCTGGTCAGCAACCTCATTAGGCAATATGCAAAAAGAACTCGCTGGCGGCGGTGTATTAATGGATATCGGCCCTCATGCCCTTGATTGGCTGTGTTACCTGTTTGGGCCAGAAGTGCGTTTAACTGATTATTATGACGACGCAGAACAAGGCATTGAAACCGACTGTGGTTTAAAGCTCGCTTTCGACACGGATAATGCCACAATTGAAGGCCAGCTTTGTTTATCTCGTATACGTCAATTGGGTGGCGATCTTATTGTGGAATGTGAAAAAGCCACGTTGAATTTAAGTGTAGGTGAACGTTTCCAAATTACTATTGAACCCAAAGGTTCAAGTAACGGAAACGTGTACCATTATTCTTCACCAAGTAATAGCTCTGAAGATTGGTTTGCGACTTTTGCAAAAGAACACGATGACTTTTTTAATGCCATTGAAAACAACTGTGAACCGTTTTTATCGTCAAAAAGCGTATTACCTGCTGCCCGTATTATCGACCAGTGCTATGCCACAAAAAACACCGTTAAGTACGACTGGCAAAACACCAACAAGTTTGCTGAATTTAATACTTTAGGTATCAAAAAAGTACTCATCACTGGTGCTTCTGGTTTTTTAGGGGGGCGTATCGTTGAAGTATTAAGTGAACAAACTTCGGTAGAAATTATTGCGGCTGTGAACAACCCTAATAACGCCACACGAATTTCTAGATACAACAATAAATTAATGTTGTGTGATATTAATTCACCTGAAAGCGTGAGCAATGCCATTGATAGTTGCGATGCGGTTATACACTGCGCAGTAGGCACAGCTTATGGTGATGACAAACTTATTTACGACACTACTGTAGAGGGAACACAGAATTTACTTACTGCGGCAAAACGCAATAATGCTAAAATTTTTGTGCACATTAGTAGTTTGGCGTCAGTAGATATGAGTACATCGGCTTCAGTTATAGCGGAAGATTCCTTTACCCCATCACAAAGTGACGATATCTACGCCCGTTCTAAATTAGCGGCGGAACAAAGGGTTCAAGAAGCGGCGAATGAAGGGTTAAATACGGTTATCCTACGACCTACAAATATTTACGGTCCTTATGCCCCTTTCTTTAAAGTCGGAGCGGGAAAACAAGCCGTAACCAATGGCGTAGCCTTACCTGCTAGCTCGGCCAATAGTCCTTCAAATAGCGTCTATGTGGATAACGTTGTTGTAGCTATTTTAACGTGTTTGTCTAAGCCTGATGATGTCACAGGCAAAGCCTATTTCGTTAATGATGATGACGGTTTTACCTATACTGATTTCTTTACCGCATTTACCTCAGCCTTTGACAAGCCCATTGAGTTAAACGCGCTTCAGCCCACCCATTCAGACGAGGAACAAAAACTGATTGGCGCTTTAGTATCAGAAACCAAAAATATTGCTACATCAAAAGAAATGCGCAAGCTGGCACTTAAATTATTTAATAGCCCTAAACTCGGTTTTCCGTTCCGTTGGACCGTAGACAAATTACCTGGCGTTGAGAATAAATTAAGAAACAATGATGGTCCTGTGTATAAGGACAAGTCAGCACAAAAGCCAAGTTTACCGGTAATAGAAGCGTCGACTAAAGCACGAGTCTCTAACGCTGAACTTGAAGCCTTAACCGGTACACAAGCCATAACGAGTCGAGACGAAGCCATCGCTAATACGGTAGCTTGGATAAAGTTTCAATCGAACAGTATTTAATTATTAGGCTGAAAAATACAAACACGCTGTTACATATAATAAACAGCGTGTTTTATTCAACTACAACCCAGTGTGGTACTGGCTAACGGTAGACTTAGGCACTATCTTAGGTAACGTTGACGCAACATCATCACCTGCCAATAGTTGTTCGAACTGTTGAACAAGGAGTTTCTTATCAGGCATGGCTTTCCCGCCACTCCCTATATTCGTTAAATCAATCATAAAACCATCAAACAGATGGCTTAAATCATTGATAATTTCCATATTCAAAAATTGGTCATCATTGTAAATACTAGGGTATCCCGCTTTTTGTTTATCAATAGCAAACGACACCCCTTTAAGATTGGTAATACTGGTTGATTTATCGCAAGACAACATACAACCATTATCAATTCGAGGCTTTTCACACCCCACGCTTTGCTGAAAAAAACACTGTCGACTGGTCATCAACAAAATGGGGTGATAAATGCTGTAAAACAATTTGAAGTTATCTGGTCGAGCAATGTGTTGTATTTGCTGCTTGTTTATTTCATTTGAAATAAACGCACCAGTGCAATCAAACTCTTCCTTCATTGCCATTAGTGCATAAGAATTGGTAATGTTCAGGAACGGACCCGCCACCCATTTAATGCCAAGCTCATAAGCTTTAAACGCAATACCAGTGTTATTGGTGACAATTAACGGCGGTTTTACTTGTTCTAAAATAGCCTCTGCCACATCGTAATCTTTACCAATTAAAACCGATGGAAACCAAGGGATAATGTGGGGATTTTCTTTTAACAGTGCTATATAACGAGTGCAGTTGCGCTTGTATGCGTCGGGTAATTTAAAATAAATATCCGCGTCAGTAACATTAACTAACTTAAAATCTGCAGGGTCGCTTATTAATAATGACAGCTTAGCTTTGTTACTTTCAGCTTCATTGTCGGCTTGTTTAGGGTGATGAGCTAATGGCGGCAAGGTTACCGCAGGTAGAATAGCTTGAGA
>CAYUZL010000240.1:0-2531 GCA_964449725.1 uncultured Alteromonas sp.
CTGTTATAGGCGGCAAGGGCATGTAACCAGTCTCCATCGAAAAATTTATGTAAATAAGCTAGGTAATCTAATGCGCCTTGAGTCGATGCGATAACGTCTCTTCTACCGTCATACCACCAAGTTTGTTTCATACCGAAACGCTTTGCGGTTCCTGGTATAAATTGCCACATGCCCGATGCTCTGCCGTGAGAATAGGCAAAGGGATCATAAGCACTTTCTACTATAGGCAGTAAAGCCAGCTCTAACGGCATATCACGCTGTTCAATTTGATCGACTACATAATGTAAAAAAGGTCGAGCGCGGTTGACTACACGCTGCATGTATTCGGGGTGTTTTAGGTACCAATTTCTTTGGCTAACGATACGTTGTTGTTGTGGTATAGGAATATTAAGTTGCTGAGATACACGCTGCCAAACGTCAGTAACGGGCTGGGGAGGAGTGTCATCACCCGCTTCGGGTAAATGTAAAACGACTTCTTCTTCGGGGTGAATCACCGCAATCACACCGTTTTCGGCTTCGGCTGCTTCATCTACAGTTTTAGATTCTTGGGCCGTATCACTATTAAATAATGGAACTGAACTGCAACCAGATAACAATCCTGTTGTTACTAACGCAAACCACAAATTAACTGCATTGCCTTTCATTTACTTTACCAAACACTTACGCACAAAGCGGGTTAGTGTAATGGGTTTATAAAATTATTTCACCTTTGCCTTAAAACTTGTCTTTCCAGCCTCGTATGGCTGCAAAAGCCGATACCGAATTTGTGACTTTTTGTTGGGTGTGCTTTTCTATAAAAGGCCAGTTTTCTTGTAAATCAGCTCGTAAAAACGGATTAATGCTTCGTTCCAATGCCAAATTACTCGGTAATGAGGGAAGCCCAGCGCTACGCAATTGCTTTACCGACTCGATTGCTGTTTTTATGTCGTCATTATTTGGCTCGACAGCGTGAGCAAAATTCAGGTTTGCAAGGGTGTATTCATGAGTGCAATACACCTGCATGGTATCGGGCAGTGAGCAGAGTTTTTGCAACGAAGACCACATTTGTTCCGGCGTGCCTTCAAAAATGCGACCACAGCCAGCACAAAATAAGGTATCGCCACAGAATAACGCGGTGTCACTGTAATAGGCAACATGATCTAAGGTATGCCCAGGTACTTCTAAAACACGCAGTGGCATATCTAAATTTGCGAAGCTAACGGTTTCGTTTTCTGCAACTAAGTGGGTTAAGCCTTTTGTTTTAGAATTTTTTGGACCGATGACAGGTACATTTTTATAAACACTTGCTAATTCTTGTATACCTGCAGTGTGGTCAGCATGATGGTGAGTAATTAAAATAGCGTCTAATCTTAACCCATGTTTATTTAAGCTTTCTATGACAGGCGCAGCATCGCCTGGGTCGACGACAACAGCGTAGCAGCCATCGTGAATACACCAAATATAGTTGTCGGACAGTGCCTGTATGGGAAAAATGTTTAGATCGCTTGCCATGATCTCTGATCTCGTCTAGTGTCGAATTACAGTGTAAACGAACTATGATATCAATGCGATCAGCAAGAACCAATAAAACCTATAATCAGCCTCAATTTTGGCAGAGCTTTACTCAAGGTGATAGCCTTCACAAAGCCTGTGAAGCTGAATGCAACAGGTTAGCCAGCCGTATGTTTGGTTATCATTTAGTGAAGCTTGGGCCATTGTCCGACGCTATTCAATTAACGGATTGTTCTATTCGTAACCAAGTTACCTTACATAATGGCAGCGCAAAACCCAATGTAAAAGCGTTGAACACGGAATTGCCATTACAAGGAAACTCTGTAGATGCCTTCTTTTTAACGTTAGAACTGGATTTTTCTGCTGATCCTCACCGCATGCTACGGGAAATTGATCACAGTATTACCTGCGATGGGCATATTTTGTTGTGTGGTTTAAACCCATTGAGCCTGTCAGGAATAATGAAATTACTGCCTTTATCTCGGAATAATCCGTTAAAGCAAGGACGTTTTTTTTCGCCGATGCGGGTGAAAGATTGGCTGCAGTTATTACATTATGAAATTGTAGAAGAAACGTGTTTTTACTATCGCAACGTATTTTCAAATTGGACTGTGCCAATAAACGATAAAACCGCAGGTTTTGCTAGCCAGCACTTGTCTCCCTATTTAGGGTGGAGCGGGGCTGCGTATTGTATTTTAGCTAAAAAGCAAACCATTCCCATGACCAAGATAAAGAGTAAGCGTAGAGCGGCGCGCAAGTTTGTTCCCTTAAGCGCCGCGAACCCAGCTAATTCAGTTGTGTCGCCGGTTATTTCACCTTCATCCCAGGCTGCGCACCGTCGTGAGGTTCTAAAATAAACAGGTCTTTGCCACCTGGTCCAGCTGCTAGTACCATGCCCTCGGACAAACCGAAACGCATTTTTCTTGGGGCCAAATTAGCAACCATGACAGTGTGTTTACCAATTAAATCTTCAGGTTCATACGCTGACTTTATACCAGCAAATACTTGTCGGCTTTCTCCACCTAAATCTAGCTCTAAAC
>CAYUZL010000241.1:0-3445 GCA_964449725.1 uncultured Alteromonas sp.
ATATTGTGCTGAGCTCTTGTTTAAAAGACTTATGGTCCGAAACAAGCAAAATACCTTTCATTCATTCCCCAAAGACACTGCGTTAATTTTATTTTTTAGTATTTGCAGTCTTGATTGTATATCCTACTTCGCGGATCGCAACTGAAAGCAGCAATTTCACCCATAAAAAAAGCAGCTTTCGCTGCTTTTTTCTACACTAAACAGGTATTTAGTTAAGAAGAGCCAAGACTTGGCCTTGTTGTTGGTTCGCTTGTGCTTGTATTGTGAGCGCAGCTTGACTTTGTACATTAGAAGCAGAAAGGCTTGACGTAGATTGAGCAAAATCTGTATCAGCAATACGCCCTCTAGCTGCTGCGAGGTTAGCATCGCTTTGAGATAAGTTTCTCGCCGTACTCTCGAATCGATTTTGTACTGCACCTAATTCGCTTTGTGCAGCACCTACAGTTTCAAGTGCTGCATCAGTAGCCGCTAATGAATCTTCAACTGATTGTGAAGTTACATCAATATTTAACACTGCATCAAGTTCAGTATTGAAATCCTGCGTACTAACCTCAATTTGATTACCCGCATCAGATCCCACTTGAAAACTGATATCGCCGTCTTCACTCAACAACGCTTGTCCTGCAAAATTGGTTTGATCAATGGTTTGTGAAATGTTGTCTTGCAACGCAGAAATTTCGCCCTGAATAGCGGTTCTGTCAGAATCACTTAAAATACCATTACCCGATTGAATGGTTAATTCACGAATACGGTTCACGTCTTCGTTTATTCCTGACAAGCCACCCTCAGCGACCTGCGCCAAAGATATACCATCAAAAGAATTAGAGATAGCCTGACGGTTACCTTCCACTTCAGTGGTTAATCTGTCTATAATTTGTTGAGCTGCAGCACCATCTGCCGCGCTATTAATTCGTTGCCCTGACGACAACTCCTCCAACCGCTGCTCTTGCTGCTGTTGAATTTGCTGTAATATGGACGAATTACCTACTGTACTTATTGATGACATAGTTCACCTCTCTCATTTACAGTATACACAAAACAAAAGCGCAGCTCAAAGTTTGTACAGCATACTTAGGTATAGCATTTAATAACTATTTTATTCACCACACCTTAAATGGCCAGATAACACAAGTATTTATGATTTCGACCGATAAGATAACTAACTCTACTTTTTTCAACTAGGCTCTGTTATAAAACCCTAAACCATGCAGCAAAATACGTTTTTAATCCAAAAATTTGGAATGTCTCTTGTTCCACTAAGCTCAGACAATGTTGTCCAAGTGCTAGATTGGCGCAACTTAGGCTTCGTCCGAGCGAATATGCTCAACCAGCAAACAATCTCAGCATCTGAACATCAAGCTTGGTTCGAACGTGTTTGCGGTGACGATAGTGAGCTTCACTTCGTAATTGAGTACAAAGATGCAGGTGTTGGCGCGGCAAATTTAAAACTGAAGGGAAAATACGCAGAATCCGGTTTGTATTTAAGCGATGAGGCAATTAGAGGTAGTGCCTATGCATTTTTGCCTTCGCTTTTGCTACTAGAATTTGCATTTGACACATTAAAGCTTACCGAAGTCCGAGCAACAGTATTGCTTCACAACGCCGCGGCACTGCGTTTTAATACACAACAAGGGTATGAAATTGTAGAAGAAAATGCAGATCATATTATGATGCGCATAACACCAGAGCTGTTTAACCCAAAAAAACAAAAACTCTATCGCTTTTTTGACAGGTAATTTATGTCCAATACAACACTAATCGACGTTTTTAGTACATCACTTAATATCGAATCAAACCTAGTTGTCGATACACTAGCGTATTCCGAGCACCCAAACTGGGATTCAACCGCTCACATGATATTAATCACCGATTTAGAATCAGCATTCGATGTCATGCTTGAACCCGACGACATTATCGATATGAGTTCAGTGGCCAAAGCGCGACGAATCCTAGCTAAGCATGGTGTGGCTTTTTAATGAGTTTTTGGCAACTAGATGCGAATGCGTCCGCTTTGGCTTGTATTGCCGAAGATGGTAGACGTGTAAGCTATGCTCAGTTGCAACTTGCCGTTGAAAAAAAACGTGAAGCCCTTCCCGCTAAACGTACCCTATGTGCTATTCGCACGCAAAACACCCTAGCTACCTTAATCAATTATCTCGCTTGTCTGCAAAGCGGACACGGAACAATACTTATTGAAAAAAGCGCACCTGATGCAGCGCTGCTAGCAATAGAAAAAGAATACTGTCCAAATGTTACCTTAGACGAAGACGTCATGACGTTTTCAACCAACTGTGAACATAACTTAGCTTCAGAGCTTGGATTATTATTAACCACATCAGGGTCAACAGGCACTGCAAAATTTGTCTGTTTAAGTTTCGAAGCACTAAAAGAAAATGCCAACAGCATTTGCTCTTATTTACCCATAAAAAGTACAGATACCGTATTCACGACATTACCGTTTTCATATAGCTTTGGGCTATCTGTTATTAATACCCATTTAGCCAAGCGCGCCTGTATTGTATTTAATAGCGCTAGCGTAATGAGCCCAGAGTTTTGGCAAAACGTAACTACCTACAATTGCACTGCACTTTATGGTGTACCATTTACGTTCGAAACGTTGCGCCGAGTAGGTGGATTAGCAAAACTGCCAAAGTCCATACGGTATCTTGCTCAAGCAGGCGGATATTTAAACAAACAAACAAAATTCCTTTTTCATCAGTATTGCGAAAGCAACAATTGCCAGTTTTACGTTATGTATGGGCAAACAGAAGCAACCGCGCGCATGGCATATTTACCTCCTGAGAAACTAAGCCAAAAATCAGACGCTATTGGTCAAGCCATTCCCGGCGGGCATTTACGTGTAATAGACGAAGGCGGAATGCCAATTACTAGCGCAAATATAACCGGTGAACTCGTTTATGAAGGCCCTAATATCATGTTGGGCTACGCTGAGTCATATCACGATTTACAGTTTTTTTCGAGATTACAGGCTCTTCCTACGGGCGACTTAGCTTTTTTCGACGAAGAAGGCGATTTCACATTACAAGGTAGAAAAAAACGCATTATTAAGCTCAACGGTGAACGCACCAATTTAGATGAAGTTGAAGCGATACTTGGACAAACCTTAGGGCCAATAAAAGTCATCGGCGAAGATGACAAAATACATTGTTTTGCCGAGCAAAACTGCGGTGAAACCTCAAGTAAAACAGACCTTACCGCCAAGCACATAGCGACGTTACTAAAATTCCATCCTCGCGTTATTGAGCTCACTTTTGTAGACTCCCTACCTGTACTTAGTAATGGCAAAGTGGATTACATGAGATTAAAAGCCTTATGCTAAATTGGGATGAGCTTAGCCTATGGCCTGTATATGACTGGCCCGAAAGCCAAAAACAGTCTGTGTTTAAACCCGCTTTTTCTGAGCTCAATCAATGGCATTATACCC